>PWIY01000353.1 GCA_003560215.1 Bacteroidales bacterium
AAGGGGCTCGGGCCATGCCTGGCGGGCTTCCATGCGCAGCAAACCCTCACACCTACGCACACGGATCGGATCTGACGGGATGGATTACAAAGGTTATAACATTGCCATCCATGAGTTTGGCCACAATGTGGAGCAGACCATCAGCACCCATTTCGTAGACAACTATTTCATCAACGGCATCCCGAATACTGCCTTTACAGAGGCACTGGCCTTCATGTATCAGAAAAGGGACCTCGAGTTCCTGGGCATCCGGCAGGATGACCCCATGCAGGAATACCTTGAGGTGCTGGACGTTTTCTGGGACAACTATGAGATGATGGGTGTGTCGCTGGTTGACATGAATGTATGGAAATGGCTGTACGACAACCCCGATGCCACACCGGAAGAATTGCGGGATGCGGTGATTGGTATTGCCAAAGAGATCTGGAACGAATACTACGCAGATATATTCCAGTCGGAGGACAATCCGTTGCTGTCCATTTATTCGCACATGATTCAGTCGCCGCTTTACCTCTCCAATTACCCCTATGGCCGGCTGATCAAGTTTCAGCTGGAAGATTATATCAGTGACAAAGACTTTGCCGAAGAGGAATTGCGCATCTTTTCCATCGGGCAACTGACCCCGAAACACTGGATGGATGAAGCAGTGGGCCGGCAGATCAGCAACCAGCCCATGTTTGAGGCTGTTGAACAGGCACTTGCAGGAATGCGGCAGTAATTCCTTAAACAACTGCCCGAAAAAAAGATAAACCATTGAAAAATACCTCCTCCAGTAAACAAAAAGAAGCGGCACGGCCCCTGCAGAAAATTTTCAGGGCCGTGCCGCCTTCTTATGACCGGATCAACAGGCTGCTGACCCTTGGCATTGATGAATACTGGCGGAAGAAGGCTGCCGGACGCTTACTCTCTGATAATCCGTCGAGGGTGCTTGACCTTTGCACCGGCACAGGGGATCTGGCCCTTCATCTGAGAAAAAAAGCCGGATCTGAAACCAGGGTTCTGGCACTGGATTTCAGTGAAAGCATGCTGGATTTCGCGCAAAAAAAAGCGATACGCCGAAACCTTAACGACATTGAATTTATTTTTGGAGATGCCGCAGACATGCCTTTCGAAAATGAAAGCTTTGACGGCGTCGGAATTGCTTTTGCCTTCCGTAATTTAACCTACCAAAACCCTGACAGAGACAAGTTCTTAAGCGAAATCTTAAGGGTTCTGCGCCCGGGAGCACCTTTAATCGCCATCGATACAAGCCAGCCGGAGAATTCCCTCATCCGCGGCTTATATCATACCTACATGAAATACATAACCGGACCTCTGGGTGGCTATCTTTCAGGGCACAGGTCTGCTTACCGCTACCTGGCCCACTCCGCCATCGGCTATTATACAGCTCCTGAATTGAAAGAGATCTTGCTGGATGCAGGATTCAGAACCGCTTCATACACATACTTCCTCACCGGCGTTACTGCCCTGTGGGAATGCCGGAAGTAAAAAACCGGGGCAATCCGACAGGCTGACATTTTAAACACCAAGAGCCGCCGGTTACACGAGTTACCGCCAGGAAACCGGGTAAAAAATCACGGCCATAGGCATCCGTTCAATCAAACCGTGGACGTGGTGTTTCCGGGGTAGACGCCGGCAAAACAGGTTTTTCCAGTGCATAGGCAGGAATTTCACCGGTAAGCGTATGCAGAAAGGCAACAATCTGTGCGTTCTCCTCTTCTGTCAGTTCTTCATTCAGCATGTCGCGTGCCACAATGTCCACGGTTTCACTCAGGCACCACACGCTGCCGTCATGCAGGTAGGGGTAAGTCTGGACAATATTCAGCAGCGAAGGTACTTTGAAAGAATGCCTGTGCAACTCATTGCCGGTGATATCAAACCGGCCCAGGTCACTTTCGCCGGATTCCCGTTCAGCGGGTGTTTCAAACACCGCAAAAGCGCCGCCACCCAGGGCGGTGCCCCCGTGGCATGACTGGCATCCCACATCCATGAAAACCTGCAGACCTTGTTTTTCTTTGTCTGAGAGTGCATCTGCATCACCGAGCAAAAAGTTGTCGAATGGCGAATTATGGGTCAGCAAAATCCGTTCAAATGCTCCGATGGCAACACCCACATTCTCATACACCATCGGTTCTTCCTCATCGGGAAATGCACGCTGAAAGCGATCCACATATTCGGGCATCGATCCGAGTACTGCCAGCACATGCTCCTCTGTGGCTGCCATCTCCAGCTCATCAAGAATGGGCATGATGGCCTGTGATTCCACATCAGGCTCCCGCCCGTCCCAGAACTGCGAATTATGCAGGGCGGCATTTAAAACCGTAGGGGCATTCCGGGGGCCTTTTTGCCACATATGACCGACCGATACCGGCAACTGATCCACCCCGAATGTGGACATATTATGGCAGGGGTTGCAGCTGATCAGACCACTTTTGGAAAGCCGTGGTTCAAAAAACAGCATTTTCCCCAGTTCAATTCTTTCCTCGCACCGTTCCATCCCATCTTCGAAAGCGTCTTCAGGCAGGGGGGCGGTAAACTCCAGGGCCTTCTCCTGAAGCGCCGTCAACTCCCTGCTGTCATCGGGTTCTGCACAATGAGAGAAGATCAGGGCTGACATCACAAGGGCAAAAGGAGCCATAAAAAAAATTGGCCTGGTTCTGATTTGGTTTCCGGGAGTTTTCATTATCGCAATATTTTAATATGTAACTACCTGTGACTGTTTGACGAATATAGTGATTTTTTCCTGAATCACTACATGATCTTCTCCCGTTCGGGCGACAGCCCCCGAACCCATTGATTCACCACAAACTCATTCTGCCGGATCCACTCCCTGACAGCTTCATGCGGATCATCTCTTCGCCGGATTTCATAAAGTAAACTGTTGATCTGCCTTTCGCTAAGCACCATTCGCTCAAACAACCTGGCTGCATTGGGGTGGTCTTCGCTAAAACCTGTCCTGGCATACGTGTGGATGGATTCCTCCTCCATATATATATCCAGGGGATCATCCAGAAACTTCAGGTCATAACGGTGGAAGATCCAGTGGGGTTCCCAGCCGGTGACCACAATATTTTCCCTGCGCCGGATGGCGTTACCAAGTTTTTCAGCCATCTCAGGATCAGATAGCACCAACAGTTCATTGTCGAGATGATAGGCCCGCAAAGCTTCCACGGTATTGCGCATGATGCCCGCACTGGTATCAATCCCGGCAATGGCATCCGTGTAATAGGTTTCCAGCCCGGGTATGCTTTCCACGGCCATATATTCCGGAACCACCAGTCCGGTACGCGCCTCGTTATAGTTGGGTCCCAGGTTCTCAAGCTGGTCTTCGTACATTTCCAGAAAACCTGCATGCGTATGCGGCACCCATACATCCACAAACACATCGGCACGCCCCTGGGCAATATCGCTGAATACGGTATCCACCCCGGTAAGACGGGTGATCACCTTATACCCGAGGTGTTCCTTGAGCAATACTTCGGAAAGCGTGGTAAGAGCTACACTTTCAGCCCAGTCGGTGTATACCAGGTAAATCTCCCGTGCCCGCTCATCTTCCCGGTCAGGCGCACCACAACCGAAGGTGATGCCCAAAAGCAGAAAAAAAACAATCATATATTTTTTCATGGTTCAGGAGTTTTAGTCAAACAATGCTTTCAAAAAACCAATGGACTTTTTACGGTCTTTAACCACCAAAACCGGAATGCTCTTATTGGCGCCGGCAAGTTTTTCCGATGTACTGTCAAGTATCACATTGGCCAGTTGTGATTTGATCTTGCTTCCCACGAGTATCAGATCCGACCCTGTTTTAATCGCCTGACTGTAGATGATCTGGGCTTCCTCTCCGTGCAGATCCATGGAAAAAGTACACGGTACCCCCGGTTTCAGTTTGTGTTTTTTCAGGAAGTCTTTGTAGGAAGACTGCACATAGTCGCTCAGGCGTTTTTTCAGCCGTTGCACCTCAGCCGGTGATTGCTGGGGAAAGTAATTCAGTGGCAACTTGTACACGTGGTGGCAATGCACTTCCGAGCCCGTTGCTTCTGCAATTTCCCGGGCTGTTTGCAGGGCAATGGCAGAAATGGCGGAAAAATCCATCCTGACAAGAATTTTCCCGAATCCCTGTGGCGATATCTCACTCACCAGCAGTACCGATGAAGGGATCAGCCCGACAATTTTTCGTGCCACGCCGCCTTCACCATCATAACCGATCTTTTTCCCCAGCAGGGCAAGATCAGTTTTATTTTTTCGGGCAAATTCCACGATCCCCTCTGTTGTGCTGCCGTGACTTACCACCACATTGACACCGCGTTTTACATCAGCGGAAGAATCAAACAGGTCATCCACCTTTTCCTGTATCTCCTCCCTTACAATTTCCGCGACGGGTTTATCCATATCAGGAAAGGCTTCCGCAAGTTCATCAGGGATCTCAACGGTTTCCATCACATGGATAAAGGTGATTGAATCCGGGCGAAATGCCTTTGCCAGAAAGTTGGAATACTTGACAAGGGTATCATCCATGTCTGTAAGATCCAGGCTTACCAAAATGTTCTTAAATATCTGCATGGCGGCTTATTTTTCTTTTTTTGAAGATGATTCTCTTTTCCTGATTAAATCCTGAATCGTGTCCTGGTATGATTTTCTTTCCTTTTCCAGGTCAAAACGCCTCAGTCTGAGATGCTCCTCCCTGAGGCCCTTTAACAAACTGTATGACAAAACAACCAGCAGGACGGCAAACGGGAGCCCTGTACTGATGGCCGCCGTTTGCAGGGCAGCCAGGCCTCCGCCCAGAAGCAGCACCGCGGCAACCGCCCCCTCTGTAACTGCCCAGAAAACACGCTGTGCAACAGGCGCATCAAGCTTACCACCGGCGGTCAGGCTGTCGATCACCAACGAACCGGAGTCGGAAGAAGTCACAAAAAAGCTGGTAACCAGCAACACACCGACAATTGAAGTAACCGTGCCCAACGGAAACTGCTCAAGTAACCGGTACAGCGAGGTGGCCACATTGTCCTGCACCGCCCCCGAAATATCAGCAAGTCCGTTAAGTTCCAGGAATATGGCGGATCCGCCGAAGGCCGACAGCCACAAAAATGTAATAATGGTTGGAACAATCAGCACCCCCAGAATGAATTCCCGCAGGGTTCTCCCTCTTGAGATGCGTGCAATGAACATCCCCACAAAAGGAGACCAGGAGATCCACCATGCCCAGTAAAATACGGTCCAGTCCTTCTGCCAGTCAGACTGCTGATAAGTCTCTGTCCAGAAACTCAGCTCAAAGAAATTATCCAGGTATCCCCCGATGTTCTCCACAAAAGAGCTGAAAATAAATAGTGTGGGACCCACGATTAGGATAAAAAGCAGGAAAAAGCTGCCAATGATGATGTTCATCTGACTCAGCCTTTTAACCCCGTGACTCAGCCCGGCCACCACCGAGCCTGTAGCTGCCAGGGTAATGATCCCGATCAGGAGCACCTGGGTGTTTACCGTATCAGCAAATCCGAGCAAATGGTTCAGCCCGGCACTTACCTGCTGAACCCCCAGACCAAGCGAAGTGGCAAGTCCGAAGAGGGTCGCCACCACAGCCAGTACATTGATTGCTTTTCCCCATCCTCCGTATATCCGGTTGCCGATCAGGGGATGGAACACGGAACTGATCGTAAGAGGCAGTTTTCTGTTAAAGGTGAAAAAGGCCAGTGCCATCCCAACCAATGCGTAAATACCCCATGCATGCATCCCCCAGTGCAGGAATGTTATCTGCATGGCCGTGCGGGATGCTCCGGCTGTTTCTCCTGTTCCGTAAGGCGGAGCCACATAGTGAAGAATGGGTTCCCCCACACTCCAGAACAGGATCCCGATACCCATACCGGCACTGAAAAGCATGGAAAACCATGCAGCCGTGCTGAATTCGGGCTTTGCCCTCCGGCCTCCGAGCCGGATATTCCCGTATTTGGTGGTGGCCATTACAAGGGAAAAAATCAAAAAGAAATTCACCGCCAACACCAAAAACCATCCTCCGTTGTGGGCAATGCGATCCTGGATATGGGCAAACACCCTGGTCATCGGCTCGCCAACGATCAGGGTGATGGCGATAAAAAACAGGATTATAACCGCTGAGGGCCAGAAAACCCAGGGATCAACATCAAAATATTTTTTCTTGCTGATCAGGTGGTCTTCTGATTTGAGTGCCGGATCCACCGGCCCTTTGGGTTGCTCTTGCTGTATATTCTTCATACACTTCAAAAATAAGTAAACAATGCAACAATACCTGTGATTCTGATCATTTATTCTGTAAAACAGCCGGCCGCTCATCCAGATGCAGTTCCATTTCCAGCAAGGGGATCCCCTCTGTGATCCAGGTTGGAGCCTCGGCCCCTTTCAGGTAATGATCCAGATACTCCATCATACGCGTGGCGTAGTCAATCTGATTGGCACGTTTTCTGAGTCCGTGATTCTCTCCCTCATACTGGAGCATGATCACCGGTTTTTCAAGGCGCCTCAGGGTATTGTAATATTCCACACCCTGGGTAAAATCAACGGCTCCGTCTTCATCATTGTGCATCAGAAGCAGGGGGGTTTCCACATTCTGTGCAAAGTAAACGGGAGAGTTCCGCTTATAGGCTTCCCAGTTATCCCAGTAGCCTGTGGTCAGCCGGCCCTGGCTGCTTTCAAAAATGGCCTGGTTTGTTCCGCCCGTATTCCAGTAGATCAGGCTGTACATGCTGATCATATTGGTCAGCGGCGCTCCGGCCACTGCGGCTTTAAAACGGTCGGTCTGGGTAATCAGGAAGGAGGTCTGGTAGCCGCCCCATGAGTGACCGTGAATGGCGACATTGTCCGGATCAACAATACCGGTTTCTTCAGCCGCATCCAGTGCGGGCAGCACGCACCATACAGCCGACATGCCGGGGTCATTCAGCTCGTAGGCAATATCCGGCATCAATACCGCATAGCCGTTACTGGTATACAAAGTGCGGTTAAAGCCCCCTCCGGGGAAAGACGGACGGGTATATCCGAAAAAGTTCTGGGTAAGGCGTTCGTAAATGTAAACCACGGTGGGATAGCTTTCACCCTCCTCATAACCAGCCGGCAGATACAAAGCTGCCTGCAGGGTGTCTCCCTTGTCACTTACATAACTGATCAGTTTCTGTCCCGGCGACCAGGCAAACTCTTCCTGTTCAGGGTAAGTTTGTGTCAGCCTTCTGGCATTGCGCAATTCATCATTGAAAGCCACGTAATAGTCTGGTGCTTCCTGGGGGGTCTGGCGGACATAGGTATATACCTCTGCTTC
>PWIY01000301.1 GCA_003560215.1 Bacteroidales bacterium
AATGCTGGAGGAGGCGAAAAAAAGAGACCACCGCAAAATTGGCCGGGAAATGGAATTGTTTTCCTTTTCCGCAAAAGTCGGCCAGGGACTTCCTTTATGGCTGCCCAAAGGAGCCGAACTCAGGGAAAACCTGGAGAAGTTTCTGAAGCAGGTACAGCGGCAGGCGGGTTACAAACCGGTTATCTCTCCGCACATCGGTCATAAAAACCTTTACACCACAAGCGGGCACTACGAAAAATACGGCGAAGACTCATTCCGCCCGATCACCACACCGTCTGAAGGGGAAGAGTTCTTTTTGAAACCCATGAACTGCCCCCACCACTGTGAGATCTACAAAAACAGGCAGTATTCTTACAAGGATCTTCCGGTAAGGCTTGCAGAGTTCGGCACAGTTTACCGGTACGAACAGAGCGGTGAGTTACACGGGCTGACCCGTGTCAGGGGCTTCACCCAGGATGATGCCCATATTTTCTGCCGGCCCGACCAGGTCAAAGAAGAGTTTATTGCTGTGATTGACATTGTGCTTCACATATTTAAAGCATTGGATTTCAGCGACTACAGCGCCCAAATATCATTGAGGGACCCTGATAATAAAGAGAAATATATCGGTTCGGACGAAAACTGGGAGAGGGCGGAGAAAGCAATCATTGAGGCCACTGAAGAGAAAGGCCTGAAAGGAGACATTGTTACAGGAGAAGCCGCATTTTACGGGCCCAAACTGGACTTCATGGTACGCGATGCCCTGGGCCGGAAGTGGCAGCTGGGAACCATCCAGGTAGATTATAACCTGCCTGAGCGTTTCGAGCTTGAATACACCGGTGCAGACAACCTGAAACACCGGCCTGTCATGATCCATCGTGCCCCTTTCGGTTCCATGGAAAGGTTTGTCGCAGTAATGATAGAACATTGTGGCGGGAACTTCCCGCTATGGCTGACTCCCGACCAGGCTATCATATTGCCAATCAGCGAGAAATACGAAAAATATGCCAAAAAAGTTTTAAATTTGCTGAATAATTACGAAATTCGCACGCTGATTGACGAGCGCAGTGAAAAAACGGGAAAGAAAATACGCGATGCAGAAACGCGCAAAATCCCATTCATGCTGATAGTCGGAGAGAAAGAAGAGGCCTCGGAAACCGTATCCGTTCGAAAACACGGGGAAGGTGATCTCGGGGTATTCTCTGTTGAGGCATTTGCAAAGCTGGTAGAGGAAGAAACACAACGAATGATACAACCTTAAATAATCGATTTAATAACAAAGTATTAGGAGGACGTAACATAGCAACACCATTTAAACCAAGAGGCAGAAGGCGTTTCGTAAAGAAAGAAGATCCGCACCGCATCAATGAAAGGATCTCAGCACCCGTTGTTCGCGTGGTTGGAGACAATGTTGAATCTGACATCCACCCGATCCGTGACGCACTCAATATGGCTGAGGACATGGGTCTGGATCTGGTGGAGATTGCACCCAAGGCAAATCCGCCGGTGTGCAAGATCATGGATTACAAAAAGTTTCTATACGAACAGAAAAAGAAACAGAAAGAGATTAAGGCCAACGCCGCCAAGATCGTTGTCAAGGAAATCCGGATGGGGCCCAATA
Organism: Bacteroidales bacterium; assembly: GCA_003560215.1. GTDB lineage: Bacteria > Bacteroidota > Bacteroidia > Bacteroidales > UBA7960 > PUPG01. The sequence goes on from PWIY01000301.1 coordinate 1,601, forward strand.
CCGATGAACATGACTTCCAGTTCAAACTCAAACATGCCATCAAGTTTCTTGAAGAAGGTGCCAAACTGAAAGTCTTTGTGTTTTTTAAAGGGAGATCCATTATTTATAAGGACAAAGGCGAAATGATGCTGCTTCGTTTCGCACAGGAAATTGAAGAATACGGCAAAGTTGAGCAAATGCCCAAAATGGAAGGAAAACGGATGATTATGTTCGTAGCCCCTAAAAAATCAGGAAAAAAGAATTAATGTTCAATGCTTCATAAATAGTAAATTGTTTGAATAATGCCTAAAATGAAAACCAAATCCGGAGCAAAAAAGCGGTTCACTCTTACCGCTTCCGGACGTATTAAGCGCAAGCATGCTTACAAGAGTCACATCTTGACCAAAAAGAGTAAAAAGCGGAAAAGGAATCTGACCAAAACCACACTGGTACATAAGTCAGATGAGAAAAACATCAAGTCAATGCTGGCCATGTAGCCACTTTTCCGATCAGTATTCACCTTTGTTAAAGCAAAACAAGTCTTTCCCTGAAAAAACGGAAAGCGCTTAACGAAAAAACCACTAATTATGCCAAGATCAGTTAACAAAGTTGCCGCAAGGCACAAAAGAAAAAAGCTGCTGAAGCTTACCAAGGGTTACTTCGGTGCCAGAAAAAATGTATACACGGTAGCAAAGAACACCAGGGAAAAAGGTCTGACCTATGCTTACCGTGACAGACGTAACAAAAAAAGGGAATTCAGAAAGCTCTGGATCCAGCGAATCAATGCTGCCTCCCGTCAATACGGCATGAACTACTCCCAGTTCATTGGCAAGCTGAATGATAAAAACATTCAGATCAACCGCAAGGTACTGGCCGACTTGGCCATGAACCACCCGGATGCCTTTAAAGCCATCGTTGAGTCAGTAAAATAAAAGCATTTGAAAGAAGCATTGAAAAAAGGGAGGCCTCCGGGCTTCCCTTTTTTTCTATGTTAAATTGTGTCAGGCAGGCAATTGAACCCCCCGGATCTGAGTAATCTTCTCAATACACTTCCCCATACCATATCTCACTTTTGAGCCTGCCTTCCTCATCATAGTTATATGAACGATGCCACTCCACGTTCCCCCGGCCATCATACCAGGTCCAGCCGGTGCGTTGCCCGTCGTCATTGTAAAGCATCAGGTAACGCATCTCCTCATTGCCCCGGCTGTCGTACCAGACATAATCCTGCAGCAACCCATCCCGGTTATATCCGTAGTTTCTTCGCCACAACAGATTGTCATAATTGTCATAAACCGATTCTTCAATCTGCCTACCTTGATCGTCGTACCTGAAGGTAAAACGATAGGTAAGGCGATAGGTCCACCTTCCGAAAAAAAATGATCTGGAAGGTTCATACCGCCTCTCTTCGACCCTGTTTCCACTCTCATCATACACATACCTCCTGATCCACCGTAACCGGTCATCATCGTCATACCAGAGTACACCGAGGCGGTTGCCATTATGATCATGCCGGTAGATATACCTCCACAATATATCTCCCTGCGGACCGTAAACATTCTGTTCTGTCATAAGGCCATTGTCATCATAGGAAAAAATATAACGCTGAACCAGCTCCCTGTTACCGTTATAGCGACGTTCTTCCTTTCTCCGGTCATCACTTGTATATTCATAGGTACGTTTCCACTCCAGCTCCCCTTTCTCCGCATAGCTTTTCCACTCTGTACGGTTCATACGGCGGTCATAGGAATATGTGTCGCGCGCCAGGATCACACTGTCCGGACCAATCCGGGTTTGCTCCTTCAGGTTGCCGTAGTCATCATAATAATAACGGGTTTTTTTCTCAACTTTATCTTCATTGTTGTATACTGCTTCCAGGATCCGGTGTCCCTGATCATTATATTTATAAACTTCCCTGCCATACCGGTTCCCTCCCGGCCCATATTTGACCATTCCGGTATTTTGCCCTTCATCATCGTACAGGTATACAAATTTCCGGGCATATTTTTCGGGATAATCTTCAATAAACCCCGATCCTGGTTGCCCTGCGGTGGCAATCTGAAAAAGGACAATACCCAACAATGATAAAATGGAAAGCCTGAGAATCATTGCTTACAAATCCTTAACCTATTTAAAAATACAACCATAAATTTAATGAATTTATTGCGGAAAGTAAAGCTGAAACGCTTCCGTCATTTTCATTGTCATGGTATAGCTAAGTCCATTCTTATTGATCAATCATCCCATCAAGCAAAGGCTTTATAAAAGCAAAAAATTCTGCCATGATCATGGCTGTCGCTCCCCAGATGATCCGCCCGTTTATATCATAACAGGGGGTCGGAAGGCAATCTCCGCCGGTCAGTCTTATGGGTACCTCACGGATATTCTCAGGCTGAAAAAAATCGGCCATCCTCACGGGAATAATCTGTTCTACCTCATCGGGGTCCGGCACAAATGAAGGCTCATGGTGATACAGCCCCACAAACGGGCTGACGATAAAATTGCTGGGGGGAATGTACAGATCGGATAACTTACCGGCAACTTTAACAGAGGCAGGATTGATGCCAACTTCTTCTTTTGCCTCCCTGAGCGCCGTATTTTGCAGATCCGGATCATGATCTTCGCGTCTGCCTCCGGGGAGAGAGATCTGGCCGCTGTGCACACCATCATAAACCGGGCGCTGTATAAAAACCGTGCTTGCCTGGTTTTCGCTGTCAGGAAAAAGTAGAATCAGCACACCACTGCTGACCGCATTCATCCCCTTGCCCATACGCCTGATCTCATCACGTCGCAAAGCCGGTGCCATGGTGAGCTGGGATTTTTGTCCGGGCAGCAAGGAAAAGTCTGCATCTCTCAGTACCCTGACAACATCTCCGAAAGGAAGCGAGGCAAAACGGTTTTTCAGGTCATTCATTGGCCATTCTTTTTGGTGTTCCGTTCAAGTGCACGTTTGTAAACCTGCAGGCACCTTTCCCTTGCCATTTTATGCCCGACTAATTCCGGCACGTAGTCTTTTGAACCCAGTTCGGGAATCCATTTCCTGACAAATTCGTCCCGGGGATCGAATTTTTTCTGCTGGGTGTAAGGATTGAATATCCGGAAATACGGGGCAGCATCACAACCAGTCCCCGCACTCCATTGCCATCCTCCGTTATTGGAGGACAGTTCGTAGTCAAGAAGTTTTTCCGCAAAATAAGCTTCCCCCCGGCGCCAGTCTATCAACAGATGCTTGGTCAGAAAGCTGGCTGTTATCATGCGCAGCCTGTTGTGCATATACCCGGTTTGGTTCAGCTGGCGCATACCTGCATCCACCATCGGGTAGCCTGTTTTGCCCTCTTTCCAGGCCAGAAACTCCTTTTCATTGTTGCGCCATTCAATCCGGTCGTATGCCGGTTTAAAAGACTGGTGTACCACGTCAGGAAAGTGCCACAGGATCATGGCATAAAACTCACGCCAGATCAGTTCTCCCAGAAAAACTTCGTTGATCTCCGCAGCGATTTTCCCCAGTTTACGTATGCTCAATGTACCAAAACGAAGGTGCACCCCAAGTCTGGAGGTGGCGTCAGCTGCCGGAAAATCACGCATTCGGTCATAGGACCTTATCAGCTCCTCATCAATGTTTAAAGGAGGAAATTTAAGGGGAGAACGGGTAAACCCAAGCTCCCTGAGATCAGGTATGGCAAGTGATTCTCCGGTCAGAATATGGCTGCGCAATTCTTCCGGATCATGGCATTCAAGGTCACCGGCCCCAAGGGTCTGTTTCCATCGATTGCTGTAAGGGGTAAACACCTGGAAGGGCGACCCGTCCTGCTTCATCACCTTTTCCGGATGGAGCAGCAGGTGATCCATGAAGCTATGAAAACTTACCCCGTGTTCCTGCAGAAACAGGGCCACTTTTTCATCCCTGTTTCGCCCGTAAGGTTCATGGTCCATATTACAGTAAACCGCCTCAACCGGGTATTTTGCCTGCAGTTCCCGGAAAACCTCCAGTGGCCTGCCTTTTTTGACCAAAATGCCTCCCCCGTTCTTCCTGAGGGTGTCGTGCACGGAGGTCAGTGACTCAAAAATAAAGCTGACCCGGGGGTCATCCCGGGGCAGGGGATCAATGATGGATTCGTCAAAAATAAACAGCGGCAACACCTTCCGGCCGCTTTTCAGGGCATGATACAATCCTGTATTGTCATCGAGACGCAAATCTCGCCTGAACCAGAAAATTACCACGGGGCTTGTCATTTTCTTCATCTCAGGTCAGCGGGTTTATCACCATGTAAAAATAAAACAACAGGAGCATCCCGTGAAACAAAAGAAGCATTAATTTTGTAGCTTCGTATGCTTAACCTGAACTTTGATTGATTGTTCAATTCCCGGACACATGGCTGATTTGATTTACGAAGGATATTTCGCGCTGTTTCTGATCATCACATTGGGGATTATGCTGGGAGGCGTAAAATTCCGGGGTTTTTCCCTGGATCTCTCGGCTGTCGTTTTTGTGGCCCTTGTTATGGGGCACTATGGCATCATGGTTCCGGAAGCCTTCCAGACCATTGGCCTGATGTTTTTTATTTTTACTGTGGGCATACAGGCAGGTCCGGGCTTTTTTGATGCCTTTAAAAAAAGCGGCAGACAATTTCTGGGAGTATGCCTGGTACTGGTAAGCCTCGCTGCCTTGTTGAGTTTTTCCCTTACCCGGTTGTTTGGCCTTGATCCGTACCTGGGTGTGGGGATATTTAACGGAGCCCTGACAAGCACCTCCGGCCTGGCTGCAGCCATTGATGTATCAGGATCCACCCTCCCCTCAATCGGTTATGGGGTGGTATACCCGGCGGGCGCCATCATGGCCATCCTGATCATCCACCTCCTGCCTGTTTTTCTGCGGATCAACATGAAAGACCAGGAAAAGCAATACCTGGATAAGATCCACGAAGAGCACCCGGATGTACTGGAACGGAATTTTGTGGTAGAGAACCAGAACATCGACGGAAAGACCATACGTGAACTGGAGGTGGGAACCATGACACATGCCGTAATCAGTCGCGTTCGTCATGGAGAAAAGATCTATACACCAGCTGAAAACACCCGCCTCTACCTTGGTGACATTGTGAAGTTTGTCGGAACCGAGGAAGCCCTTGAAAAGGTGGAACTGATGATCGGGCCACGTTCTGACAAAGCTGTACCGAGAGCGAAAGGCTACAAAGTTCACTGGGTATTGGTAACAAACAAACAGGTGATCAATAAATCGCTCAATGCACTGAATCTGACCTCGTATTATAACTCCACCATTACCCGCATCCGCCGCAGTGGCATAGAGATATCCCCCAGGGGGAGTACAACACTGCGTTTCGGAGACAAGGTTCTGCTTGCATCAGATGATGAAAACATGCAGAAGGTGATGAAATTACTTGGAAACAACGAAAAAAAGTTAAGTGAAACCAATTTTTTACCCATCAGCCTCGGAATCATTATCGGAACCCTGCTCGGAGCGATTGTTTTCCCCGTGTTCGGACTGTTTGAATTCTCCCTGGGAATCACCGGCGGCGTGCTGACAACTGCACTTGTTCTGAGCAAAATTGGTAAAACAGGGCCAATTATCTGGACCATGTCGGGCGGAGCAAACAACCTGCTGCGCAAACTCGGGTTGCTGATGTTTTTGGCCACCGTGGGCACACAC
>PWIY01000275.1 GCA_003560215.1 Bacteroidales bacterium
GGTACCCATTTTTTGAAGTCATCACCTACTCTTTCGGTTTTTCGGTTTATCACGGTTACTCGTTTGTTTCATGTCGCTTTTCACTTTCACATACACGACGTCGGAGGGTCAGTCCGGCTTGGCCAAATATAGGTTTATTTGTAAAAATAGGTTATTAATAAATTAAAAAAGTTACCTAATAGATTAAATTTCTGGTCATATAAGTGAATTTCCGCCCAGATGGTATAATAGCCGCTTCCCGCATCCGGATTGTCTTTACAATTGCTGATAAAAAGTTGCTGCCGGAAAGCGATTATAAAACAACTGTCGTACTCATCCCTGAGTCCGGATAGCGACTGGATAAGGGAAAGTAAGGGGTGGTCAGATATATGTTAATATGCAAAATCCGTAAATAATATTGGGTGAATCCCTTTTTTAAGTTAAAATACTATCATATCTTTGTAGCTTGTACCAAAAAGGAGGGGTCATCCGGATGGCTCTTCCACACATATTACTTCTAGTTTCGTTTACCAGGAATCAGTACTTATGATGACGGAAAAGGTAATACGAGCGTTGAGCGAAGGAAGAGGGTTTGAATGGCGAGGTATTATGGTGTTCGTCTTCCGTTGCCACAACAATGCAGGCCCGGGAAGCATATACGGGTAAATTAAACCGGCTTCCGTGATACTTCGGCCATAACCTGCACTGCCAACGTTACATAATATTGAAATTGTCCCGGCTTTTGCAAGCAGGCATGTAATCAGTGTGTGTCTGTCTGTATGGGTCAGAGTGTGTTTCTATCGAAATTATAAATCTATGAGGTCAGTTGCGCATTTAGTAAATGAAAAAATTCTGGTTCTGGATGGAGCCATGGGCACAATGATCCAGCTGGAAAATCCGGCCGAACAGGACTTCAGGGGAAAACGGTTTCAGCAACACCCCTTTGACCTGAAAGGTCTGAATGACATTCTGGTGCTAACGCAGCCTTCCATGATCCGGAAATTACACAGCCAATACCTTGAGGCAGGGGCAGATATCATTACCACCAATACCTTCAATGCGAATCACTACGGACTCAGGGAATATGGGGCTGAATCACTGGTTTATGAAATCAATCATAAGGCTGCTGGTCTGGCCAGAGAAACTGCTGAAAAGTTTACCAGAGCAAATCCCGGCAAACCCCGGTTTGTTGCCGGAAGCATCGGCCCCACAGGAAAAACAGCTTCCATGTCGCCCGACATTAATAATCCGGCGTTCCGGGACGTCAGTTTTGACAGCTTTTCAGATGCCTATGAGTTGCAGGCCAAAGGGCTCACAGATGCGGGAGTGGATCTGCTGCTTGTGGAAACGGTTTTTGATACCCTGAATGCCAAAGCTGCCCTTTATGCCATCAACAAAGTGCTTCGGGAGCAGAACAAGCAGATTCCGGTCATGATTTCTGTGACCATAGATGAAAGCGGTCGGAGTCTTTCCGGGCAAACAGTTGAGGCGTTTTATAATTCTGTGCTTCCTTTCGGGGTTTTTTCTGTGGGAATTAACTGCTCTTTCGGGGCAGATAAAATGCTGCCCTACCTTGAGCGGCTTTCCGTAAAGTCAGAGGTTGCAGTCAGCGCCCACCCGAATGCCGGATTGCCCAATGAACTTGGCGAATACGATCAGTCGCCGGAGATGATGGCCTCGCAGGTTGAAACCTTTTGCGAGAACCATTTTGTGAACATTGCGGGTGGATGTTGCGGAAGCAAACCCGAACATATCCGGGCAATCGCTGAAGTGGTTTCCGGCTATGCCCCCAGGCGCTTTCGTACTCCTTCCCGAACCACACGCTTCAGCGGATTACAGTCTTTCGGAGTGAAAGACAAAAACCCGGTGGTTTATATCGGAGAAAGAACCAATGTATCGGGTTCCAGAAAATTTGCCAGGCTGGTCCGTGAAGAAAAATATGAAGAGGCCCTTGATATGGCCCGGAACCAGATTCAGGAGGGCAGCAGGATGCTGAACATCAATCTTGATGATGGCATGATTGACGCCCCTGAGGTGGTGAAGGTGTTTCTGAACCATCTGCAGGCCGAGCCGGATATCGTCAATGTTCCGGTCATGATTGACTCTTCCGATTTTAATGTATTGAGAAACGGCCTCAAATGCCTGCAGGGCAGATCAGGTGTGAACTCCATCAGTCTGAAAGACGGCGTTGAACCCTTTAAAAAGCGCGCAGGGGAGTTGCACAGCCTTGGAGCAGTGGTGGTGGTGATGGCTTTTGATGAAAAAGGGCAGGCGGATACATTTGAGCGGAAGACTGAAGTCTGTCGCCGGGCTTACCAGATCCTCACCCGGGAAATGAAACTGCCACCGGAAGACATCGTTTTTGATCCGAATGTACTGACCATTGGTACAGGCATTGAAGCGCATAATAATTATGCGGTGGATTTTATCCGGTCGGTTAAATGGATCAAGCAGAACCTGCCGTATGCAAAAGTGAATGCGGGAATCAGCAATGTTTCTTTTGCTTTTCGCGGAAATGATGCCCTCAGGGACGCAATCAACTCAGTGTTTCTGCATCATTGTGAACGGGCAGGGCTGGATTTTGCAATTGTGCATCCTGCCAAAATCATTCCTTATGGGGACATTCCTGAAAACCTGCTTGAACCGGTCGAGGATCTGATATTCAACAGGCGGGAGGATGCCACTGATCGTCTGATTGAACTTGCGGATGAATTCAGGGGCAAAACCAAAACCAGAGAAGATCGCGATGGCTGGCGCGAATTACCGCCTGAAGAACGCATTGGCCTGGCCATGCAAAAAGGGATAACTTCTCATATTAACGAGGATATTGACGCCCTCAAACAAAGGTATGCAAAAGCGCTGGACATTATTCAGGGTCCCCTGATGGAAGGGATGAGCCGGGTGGGAGAGCTCTTTGGTTCCGGCCGGATGTTTCTCCCTCAGGTGATCAAGAGCGCCCGGTTTATGAATAAAGCTGTGGATTTGCTTAAACCGGATGTGGAGCGCGAAAATCTGGCTTCTGCAACCTTGTCGGGGCAGCGGAAAAAAGTACTCCTTGCCACTGTGGAAGGTGATGTGCATGATATCGGAAAAAACATTGTTTCGCTTGTGCTCGGGTGTAACAATTATGAGGTAAAGGACATGGGGGTTATGGTTCCGAAACACCGGATTCTTCAGGAGATCAAAGATTACAGGCCGGATGTGCTGGGCCTCAGCGGTTTAATTTCCCCATCTCTTGACAAAATGGTGGAGATTTTACAAATGCTGGATAATGAGGGTTTGTGCCTTCCCGTAATCCTTGGTGGAGCTGCCACTTCGTCCATGCATACAGCGGTAAAAGCGGCACCCCATTACAGTGGTTTCGTGACGCATGCTGCAGATGCAATGCAGGGTGTCAATATAACCAGTGCCTTGTGTGGAAAGGATGCGGATACATATATTAGAACTGCGAAAGAAAAGCAGCTTGAATTCAGGGATAATTTCAAGAGAAAGCGAACTGCCGGTAGTTTTCTGCCCTTGCATGAAGCCCGGAAAAAACGCTTTGTTTATCAGAAGGATAAACAGGTAAAACCCCGGATGATCGGTATCAGGGAATTTGATGGTTTTGATCTGCACCAGTTAAAGAAATACATTGACTGGACACCATTTTTTCATGGCTGGGGTTTAAAAGGGAAATACCCTTCCATTTTTGAAAAAGACCGTGTGGGTAGCGAGGCGGAACGATTGTTTAAAGAAGCCCTTACCATGCTGGATGAAATAGAGGAGAAAGCGCTTATCCGGCCCAGGGGGGTGATCGGTCTGTTTCCGGCAAATTCTGACGGCGACGATGTGGTGATTTACCAGAATGATCAGCGCAAAGACGAAAAAATGCGAATTCCAATGCTTCGCCAGCAAAAATTGCAGCAGGAGGGTTATACCCTTTCCCTGGCTGATTTTGTAGCCCCTGCCGGGTCAGGTATTAAGGATTACTTCGGGGGGTTTGCAGTGACAACCGGTCTGGGAATTGACAAGCATCTTGCAGCGTTGAAACAAAATGGAGACAGCTATAACAGCATTATGTTCAGGTTGTTGGCTGACCGGCTCGTAGAGGCTGCCGCCGAGATCATGCATGAATGGGTCAGGAAGAAATACTGGGGATATGAACCGGAAGAAAAGCTCGGACTGGAAGACCTGATCAGGGGAAGGTTTAAGGGTATCAGGCCCGCGGTAGGCTACCCGGCCTGTCCTGACCATCAGACCAAAAAGCACCTTTTTGAGCTTCTTGATGCGGAAAAAAGAACCGGCATCAGCCTGACTGAGATCTATGCAATGAAACCGGCCAGCTCGGTGTCGGGGTTCTACCTCTCCAACAAAGCCGCGAGGTATTTCGGCATTGGGAAAATTGGGAAGGATCAGCTTGAGGACTATTCTCGGAGGGCCGGCCAGCAGATTGACCAAACCAAAAAGTGGTTGTATTTCGCAATTGATGATGAGAAATAAGCACACCAAAAAATAACAGTTTACATGAGGATTACAGAAATTTTTAAACAACAAAAACGCACTTTTTCATTTGAATTTTTTCCGCCGAAGGATTATCAGACGGCCATTAAGTTCGGAATCAATGCCGGACAGCTGATGAAGTTATCGCCGTCTTTTGTATCAGTAACTTATGGTGCAGGCGGATGCACTCAGGACAATACTTTTGATATCGTGAACCTGTTTCACAATGATCTGGGTTTTACCTGTATGGCCCATTATACCTGTGTGAATGCCACATGGGAAAAAATTGCCCATGATATGCGAACCCTCCAGGATATGGGTATAGAGAATGTCATGCTCTTACGGGGAGATAAACCCAAAGATGAAAAGCTGAAGGATCCCAATCCGGATGGGTTTAATTATGGCAGTGACCTGATCAGTTTCGTGAAAGACCAGTATGATTTCTGTTTGGGTGCCGGTGCATACCCGGAAAAGCATCCTGAAGCCGGAAATCTTGAGGAAGATATTGAGAACCTCAAAAAAAAGGTAGATGCGGGGGCTGATTTCCTGATTACCCAAATGTTTTTTGATAACAGGTATTATTGGGATTTTATGAATAAAGTTGAACAAAAAGGGATTAAGTGCCGCGTCATTCCCGGTATCATACCCATTACCAATTACAGGCAAATCAAAAAATTTGGTGAGATGACCGGGGCCAGGATTCCGGATAAACTGAAACAGCGGATGGAGCCATTAAAGGATCAACCCTCAGAAATATACAAGATTGGCCTGGAGTTGGCAGTGGAACAGGTTGGTGAGTTGCTGGACAATGATGCACCCGGGGTACACTTTTATACCCTTAATAAATGTACTGCTGCCATTGAGCTGTATGAGTCCCTGTCGCAGGATTTCAAAGACGTGAAAATGCTTTATGAGCAAAGCCTTTCACCGCATATCGCAACTCCCTAATTATTTTGGTTTTGCCTTTAAAAAAGATTCATTATCGGAGTCAGGCACTGGATTAATCGCCAAAAAACCTTGGTGCTATGAAATACTTCCTTACCTTTGTGATGCCAAACAGGGAGTTTGCCATTTCGCTGCAAAATTCCAGTGGTGTGAGGCCTTTAATAACCCAGCCCGTTCCTGATTCAGAAAGGAACAAATCGATGTGAAAAGCGGGTTGCCATAAAATCCGGAATGCATTGCCGGAGCACATCGATCCCATAAGAACCGAAGCCAACTGACATTTTTGGTGTATACAGCGGAAACAGAGATGTTTCCGGATTGCTTAAATTTCGGCACAAATCAAATATCAGACGAATAATACGAAACTTAACATCGTAAAAGACAATACTATGGACTTAAGTAAAATTTCTCAAACCTTAATTACTGGTAAATCAGACGAGTTGAAACAATTGATTGAAGATGCAGTAAACAGTGATGTGAAACCGGTGGATGTCCTGAACCAGGGCTTGTTGCCCGGCATGGATGCTGTGGGGCAAAAATGGAAAGCCGGAGAGATGTTCATGCCGGAAGTGCTCCGCAGTGCCAAAGCCATGAGCAAATCCATGGACTATCTGCGCCCGATGCTTAAAGAAGATGAAATGGGCAATGCAGGAACAATGGTTATCGGCACAGTGGCAGGCGACCTGCACGACATCGGCAAAGACCTTGCGGCCATGATGTTTGAAGGGGCCGGTTATAAAGTCGTCAATATCGGCATCGACCAGTCAAATGAAAGTTTTGTAAATGCGGTGAAGGAACATAAACCAAGTGTGCTTGGAATGTCGGCTTTGCTTACCACCACCATGCCACGTATGGGCGAAGTGATCAACTCTCTCAAGGAGGCCGGTATCCGTGACCATGTTACGGTAATTATCGGTGGAGCTCCTGTTACCGAAGAATTCGCCAATGAAATAGGTGCTGACCTTTATGCGCCCAATGCCGGCTCGGCTGTTGAAATCACCAACCAGTATCTGCAACAGAACTGATAGGTTTTCATGGCTGCGGTTACTTCAGGTTTTGTTGCGGTAGCTGTCGCGAAAAAGTTACGTTAATTACCTTTTCCGGGAAATTTCGAACCCCCGGGGTAATTGGGCTTTATATAAACTGAATTGTAACATTACAAACATATAAATATGAAAATTGATCAGATAATAAACCGCTCCACGAAATTCAGGGTGCTTTCAGAGGATCAGATTGAAAGGATTTATTTTGCAGCTCTGGAAGTTTTGGAAAGGACCGGCGGAATGATTTACCACGATGAAGCACTTGAGCTCTTTCGTGACAGTCATGCGGTGGTTAAGGGCAACCATGTCCGCGTTCCCCCTTATATGGTGGAAGAAGCCCTGAACTTCTACCCGCGAAAAATCACTTTAAAGGGAAGAAACAAACAACGTTCACTTCACATCCAGAAAAATACGGTTGCTTACGGCACAGGCTCTGACCTTCCTTTTACCTATGACAGGGAAACAGGCGAAAGGCGCCGGACAACCTACCGTGATGTCAGCAATGCCGCCCGCCTGGTTGATGCATTGTCCAATTATGACTTTTTTATGTCGCACGGTATTGTCAGTGATGCACCCAATCCCCAGACCTATGACCGACACCAGTTTATGGCCATGCTGGAGAATTGCACCAAACCCATGGTGCTGACCAGTGTGGATGGTGAAGGGTTGGAGGATCTGTGGAAAATGGGGTGCCTGGTACAGGGAGGTGAAGAGGAATTTCGTCTGAACCCCTTGTTTGTGGCTTACATTGAGCCGATTTCACC
>PWIY01000219.1 GCA_003560215.1 Bacteroidales bacterium
GGAGACCACGCCACGTTGCGTTCATGAACTCCGGAAGTTTCCGTAAAATTGCGGGTAATGCCGCTGCTTGCCGGCACGCTCCAAACATCTCCGCGGGCTCCAAAGGCAATCCGGCTACCATCAGGTGCCAGGGAAGCACTGCGGATCATTTCCGAAGCATCCTTATGCTGATCTCGCCCCATGGCCAGATCTTCTGCAATTTTTATTTCCAGTCGTTCCACAGCCTCAGTGTCAAGTTCAAAAAGGTACAGATAGCCGCCGTTTTCAAAAATGATCGCATCATCGCCCAGCGAAGGGAACTTGATGTCAAAATCCTCAAAATGAGTCACCTTCCTGGTCTGCTCACTACCCAGGTCATACACGAACAGGTTTGCCCGGCCGTCCCGGTCCGACACAAAATACACCTTGTCATCAACCCACATCGGGAAAACATCCTGCGACTGATTTTCGGTCAGGTTCACCGTTGAACGGTCTGAAAGGTCATGCAGCCATACATCATCCGCCATACCACCTTCATAATACTTCCAGGTACGAAACTCCCTGAAAACGCGGTTATAAACGAACCGCTCCCCGTCATCCGAATAACTGATCCATCCACCTTCCGGTACCGGTACCTGTTCCGGCATCCCGCCATTGATATTGACAAGATAAAGCTCCCCCTTAAAGGCATTAAAGGAACGTTTCCGGGTACGGAAAACAATATGGTCATTGTCTTTCCATCCCATCACAATGTTATTGGGGCCCATACGGTCCGACAGATCATCCCGGCCAAGGGTGGCCGTATAAGTGAGTCGCTCGGGAACACCACCACCCGCAGGCATGAGGTAAACCTCTGTATTGCCGTCGTACTGAGCGGTAAAAGCAATATGTTCCCCATCCGGGCTGAACCGGGCAAACATCTCATACCCCGGGTGGCTGGTCATTTTACGGGCCAGCCCTCCGTCCCGGCTTACCGTGTAGAGATCACCGGCATAGGAAAAGACCACCTGGTCTCCGTGTACCGCCGGGAAACGCAACAATCGTGCATCCTCAATCACCTGTGCAGAGGTGATAAAGGGCAACAGAAAACAAATCATTATTGTAAACAGTTTTTTCATAGTGCTAAGGTTTTGGATCATTGAAAAAATTATCAATCAGGTAGCAAATATAACTTTTTATGGCATTGAGGGAAAGACCTGACGGGTGAACAAATTATCGGGAGACGTGTTAAAAGTGCAAAGGCATATGCCACAGGCAATATGCACTTTTTCTTTTTATATAATAATTTTTCAAGCTCAATTTAAAACTCATAAGTTATGGAAGAACTGAAACAAGTCCAGGAAGAACAAACAAGATTACCCCTGATCGGTGATCCGGCTCCTTCATTCAAAGCCAAAACCACCATGGGACCGATCAATTTCCCGGAAGATTACAAAGGCAAGTGGGTGATTCTGTTCAGCCACCCTGCAGACTTCACCCCTGTATGCACCACTGAGTTCATGACATTTGCCACCATGCAGGAAGACTTCCGCAAGCTCAACACAGAGCTTATCGGACTGTCAATCGATAGCATTTATGCACACATTGCATGGTTGCGAACCATTAAGGAAAAGATAGAATTCAGGGGGATGAAAAATGTGGAAGTCAACTTTCCTGTGATCGAAGACCTTAAAATGCACGTATCCAGAAAATTTGGCATGATTCATAGCAACTCTTCCACCACCCAGGCGGTCAGGGCCGTTTTCATCATGGATCCGGAGGCCAACGTCAGGGCCATCCTCTATTATCCGCTGAGCACCGGGCGCAATATGGATGAGATCAAACGGATGATCATAGCCATGCAGAAAGCGGACAAAGAGCAGATCGCCACACCGGCCAACTGGCAGCCGGGTGACGATGTGATCGTACCTCCCCCGGGATCATGCGGCACAGCCAAAGACCGCGTCGAAAGCAAAGACGATGACCAGTACTGTCTGGACTGGTTCATGTGTTTCCGCAAAGAGAAGAAATAATCAGGGACGAAGCACCGGCCGGAATGGCCGGTGCTTTTTTATAAAAAAACCTTTTTGCATTAAACAAATTAATTTTTTGCCTGTTTATAACATAAACACTTGTATAAATCAGAAAAAAATACATACCTTTATATGCCATACCTGGCGTATTAAAAAATCCGGTGCCGGGCTGACTGGTTATCGACCCTGAAGTCAGCGACGTTGGAAATGCCGTTAATTAGCGCGAAAGAGTCCTGAATGAATTATTCTAAATTACTAACAAAAAGGAAAGACAAATGAGACAAATGAAACAATTTGCAATGGTTTTAAGTGTCCTGATCCTAACAGGCATTTTCTCAAATCAGGCAACAGCCCAGCCAAATATGGAAGAGGGGCAGATTGCTGTCAATGCCGGGTTTACCTACGGGTTTACCATTGAGGAGCCCGGCTTGCGCGTGGGTGCCACCTATTTTCTGAGTGAAGATATGCGGGTTGGTGCTGATGTGACATACTGGTTTGTGGATTCCCACGGAGGAGTTGATTTCACCTACCTGGAATTTAACGGGAATTTTCACTATCTCTTTCACAAGGAAGATGACCTGGTTATCTACGGAATTGGAGCACTGGGTGTACATTATGCCGATGTTTCATCACCGGAAATGAACGGCTGGGGTGGTGGCAGTTATTCTGATACGGAACTCGGCCTGGGTATTGGCGGAGGGGTTGAATACAACCTCGGGGGCTTTTCCATCTTTGCCGAGCCCAAACTGTTCCTTACAGGGTTTGACCAGCTAAAATTCAATGTTGGTGCAAGGTTTTATTTGTAAAACACAATAAATCTGCTATCTTTGTAGACAAGACGATAATTTAACCAACCAAATTCTTGACTATGAGTAGATTTATCCTCTCCTTATTGTTCCTTTTCCTGGGGGCCGCAGTCGTCCAGGGAAACACAAGCAATTACTTTCTGGATCATTCGGCCGTGGATCAGCTGTTCGCTGAAGCCGAAGAAGTGGATCCGCTGGCAATGCACAGCATGGCACCTACAGTGGCTGCCACACAAAACAATGTATCAATTGCCCAGGACAAAGAGCCGGCCGTAGCATTTCTGCTTGCATGGTTTGTAGGCCCACTGGGGATACACCGTGCATACCTGGGTACATCCACAGGCACAATTGTAGGATACATACTGACGCTGGGAGGTTGCGGTATCGTAGCCTTTGTGGACTGGGTTGTTTTGCTGATTG
Organism: Bacteroidales bacterium; assembly: GCA_003560215.1. Classification (GTDB taxonomy): domain Bacteria; phylum Bacteroidota; class Bacteroidia; order Bacteroidales; family UBA7960; genus PUPG01. Next base: position 3,218 of record PWIY01000219.1, read on the forward strand.
GAGTTATCAATGATGACATCAGCAAGTACGTGGACAACCCGAGTTTCTTTATGTGGTAGTGTCTATTCTGCATCAATTTTCTCTTCCAGGCTGAAGAGAAACTCACGCACAGCCGCCAGGGTTTCGTCCCGGCGGCTTTTTTTATTGTTCTCAGCCAGCAATCCGGCCTGCCTGATGCCTCCGAAATAAAAGGACTGAAATGGCCCCAACCCGGCAAAAACTCCGGCAACATAGTAACCATTTATAGCCATTGCGGCAAACGCACCCAAAGAGGCAAGCTGGGAAAACGCATTGAGCATGCCCCACCCCGCTTCCCCGGCATACAATTGACCAGAGCCGGGAATAAACGTGGACCAGAGACGGGCTTTTTCCGGATCAGGCTTTCGTTGTTCTTCTTTCAACATAAGGATCTCTGCATAACAGGCCAGCTGCTCTTCCGCTATTTCTTCCGCCATTTCCGGGTCACCGGAAAAATTAAGCACCCAGCTTTCAATGTGGTCTGCCAGTGCATCCCATTGCCTGAGGTCGTTGAGCACAAGGCCTTCCAGCAAATAAACACGCTGCCCCGAATCCTGGCCGTAACGATGTCTGAACTGCTGCAACAATGCAAAAGCCTCACCAGGATCGCCATCCATATAGGCACAGAATGCCATTTCATACAGCACCTCCTGTCGCAGTGAGTCTTTGCCACTGAAGGTGACGGAGCGGCGCAGATCAGCGAGCGCCCTGTCGTATTCTCTAAGCTGCTTGAGTGCCTGGGCCTTCTTCAGGTTTGCGGTGATCCGCATCAAAGGCTCCTCAGACTCAAAGTAGACCCGTTCATATGCAACAGATGACTCAAAATAATTACCTGAAGCAAACAGGCTGTCCGCCCGCCTCATAAGCTGTTCAGTCTGTGCATGGGCTCCTTCAGAAAGCGTTCCGCAAAGGAATATGCATATCAAATAAAATCCGTTGATCCATTTCATGGTTAAACTCCTGGTTTACACGTCTGGAAGCAGTCACACTTCCCACAATATTCCCCACATAGAATGCACCGGCCGCAGAGGCAGACAACACAAACAACACACTGTCCGGGCCGGATCCCCGGTAAAAATCAAACGCAGTCAGGCCCAGCGCCGCCACATACAAAAACCCGGCAACCCCTTCTGCCGGCTTTCCTGCATATATTTTTCCCAACCCGGGAACAGCAGCAGACAACATCCCGGCTACAAAAGGTGAAGAAGCACGACGCTCCTTTAACCGGATGTAATGATGCACCATTTGTTGCTCCTGTGTGGCTGTTACATGGTAGTTTCCGGAGAAATCAGCGGCTTGCAGGCGGTATTGCTCAAGATCCCTTTTCAGCAAAGCAATGCCGCCCAGTTGCAAACGTTGCAGGGCATGATACAAATCGCCCTGGCCGGTATCAGTTCGCTCAAGCACTCCCCTGGCCTTTGGTGTATCTCCCTTGTGGGCAAGGTTATAGGCTGCAAAAAACCGGGATTTTCGATACACCGGACTGTCATTGCTGACTCTCAGAAAATATTCAGCAGAACGGTCCAGTTCCTTCTGCTGATAATGCACCCACCCTTTCAGATAATGGAGCGAATCGAGCTGGCGGCTGTTTTCAGGTTCCAGCTTTTCCAGAAGAAAAAGACTTTCCCTGTAGTCATCCCTGCCTATCAGGTAACGTATAAAACGCACCTCCCTGCTCCAGCTGAAGTCGTCCCCGGCGGGTTGCCCTGAAACCACGGGGCTTACAACCCCACCCTGCAGGTTGATGCTTTTGCCGTGTTCAGCAGCATACCCGGCATGAACCGTCAACATGAATAAAAGCATTAAAACTGCAGGCAGGAGTTTAGTCATAAGCGCTTCTAGTATAAATGCCGGTATCCTCCACTGCTTTCCCTGATTCCTCATGAATATGCATGGGATGAATATCAAAAGCAGCAACCCTGTTGCAGCGTGAAAGACGGTCAGCGGTCGCTGCCACCCCTCTTACCAGCCCGAGGTCTCTGATCAGTTCTTTGCTGAACCCGGAACAAGTGGGATGGTACAGGCACTCAGAGGGGAGCTGTGGAGATACAAAACGCTGGTATACAAACATCATCCCACCGAGTGACAATCGTACCGGGTTAATCCGGGACAAAAAGCGGTCGTTTCCTGCGTCCATAAAAGAAACTCCGGATCCATCCTGTTCAACCACAGAGGCATCGTGGCCGGAACGTAGCAACTCGCTGTCATTTAAGGGTTTATCGGCAAAACCATGTGATGCCGCAAGTATCAGGCACATGCAACAAAACGCCCTGCCTGTAAATTTATTCAACAATACGCGCATCATCGGGTACTTTAAAATCAAACCAGGAGCTTTCTGCCTGGCGATTCATCCTGATTTCGGACAAACGCACACGGCTTACGATGGAATCTCCTGAAGCCAGGTAATTGAACTCTGTAATGGAACGGGGCAGAATCAGGTCAGAAAAAATTTCATAGTCATCATAGTACACCTTTTTAACCAGCTTGCCTCCGGCATCGTAATACCCGGCATACACAGGCATGTAATCATCGTGCACCAGCTCAATATATGAAAACAAATGGTTCAGCGAAGAGGGAGGATCCCAGCGGGTAATCATCAGCCCGTCTTCAAAATCTGTCCGGCTGTTTGAAAATCCCATCTCACGCAAACCAAGATCCTGCGTCCGGCCACTCAGGAAATAATACACAAGGTTATTTTCCGAACTGTACTCCACGCTTTGGGTCCGATAGACCGAATTATCCTCCTCATCATAAATGGTCAACTCACCATGCCGGTTGGTGACCATTACCTGTCCGGCCGGCCGGTAAAACTTCGTGATCAGCCTGCCATCGTAAGCTTCGTAAAACAGCCGCGCCTCCACAGTGGCTACCTTCCCTCCCTGAAGCTGACGGCTTTCCATATGCAGCATGACACGTTCGGGCGAAAAAAGAACAAATCCGCTCAACAAAACCAACAAAACGCAACTTGCAAAAAGGCTCAGACGACTGCGCATACCCAAAAAATTATTTCCATAAAATGATCCGGAAAGTCGTTCCGTTGTTCAGTGATGAATGCTTCACAAACAACTTTCCGTTGTGATAATTCTCAATAATCCTTTTACTGAGCGACAGCCCAAGGCCCCAACCGCTCTTTTTGCTCGTATAACCGGGGTTGAAGATCGATTTTTGCCTGGATGCCGGAATGCCTTTGCCATCATCTGAGATATCAACGGCCACCTGGTCTTTGAGATCCTCCACTGAAACGTAAATATTACCCGCTCCCTGCATGGCATCCACGGCATTCTTTATAATGTTTTCCACCACCCACCCAAAAAGGCTGGCATTCAGTGGCACCATTACCACCTTGTCGGGGGTGGCCACGTTGAATGAAACTTTTTTCGGCATTCTGCGCTTCATATACCCCACCACTTCATTGAGGGTATGCATAATATTTTCCGGAACCAGCTCAGGAGAAGATCCGATCTTGGAGAACCGCTCAGTGATGCTTTCAAGGCGCTGCACATCCTTGGAAATTTCTTCAATGGTTTCCTCATCCACTCCTTTCATCTTCAGCAACTCAACCCAGGCAATCAATGAGGAAAGGGGTGTTCCCAACTGATGGGCTGTTTCTTTAGACATCCCCACCCATACCTGGTTTTGTTCTGCATTTCTAGCCATGCTGAACAGCAGGTAAGACACGAACAGAAAGATTCCGATGGCCAGGAACTGGCCCAACGGGTAATACCGGAGTTGAGTCAGCAAAAAAGAGCTGGTGTAATAAACGTAACAACGGCCATAATCAGGAAGCGTAATGGACAAAAACCGGTTACTGCCGGACATGGAAGCGATCAGTTCCCGTACCTGTTCATCATCCTCCATATCCACCCCGTCAATGTTGCCATGAGCAATGAGTTCCCGGTGCGAATTGTCAACTACGATCACCGGCACATGGGCAGAGTTAACAACCAGGTCA
>PWIY01000169.1 GCA_003560215.1 Bacteroidales bacterium
ATCCTGCAAAAAAAGGACTGTAAGACTCCGGCACATCGTGGTTCAGTTCAAGAAGCCAGAAATCTGACCCGGGGTGCCTGGCAAGACTCATTGCTCCGCTGAGCGCATCATGCGGGGGCGACTCCTCAGGGTCTTCACAATCCTGGCTTTCCCAGTTGAACCAAACCACAATAGTGGATGGATTCCGGAAACAATGGTTGGCCGATAAAAGAAAGGGGCGTGCATCATTCCTGGTGTTATTGATCATCACCCCGCTGCAGAAACCGTTACTTCCGGTAAGCAACATAACCACCGAACTGATCTGGTCTTCCCAGCCTTCAGCCTCTTCACAGGCCACATTGAGGTTACACCACCCTGAACTGCCAAAAGATTTCAAAAATCCGCCGGGATCGCGGTAGGCATGGGTAACCGTTTGCAGGTTCAGCCGGCCGGTAAAGTCCACATCGGGAGGCTCCACATATTCTATGACAATCGAGTCGGAGGGTATCAGGGTAGTGGCGAAATACAGGTCATCCTGGTTGTTCCGGTGGGTAAATGCACCCAATACATGCGTACGGTCTGTGTCATAAATGTATAACGATGCCCCTTCCGGAAGTTTGTACTCATCAAAGGTCAGGTTGAGGCTGTAGGCCCCGGGTGAGGAAATACCCAGCCTCCACAACCTGGTACCATCCGGAAACTCTTCCCAGTTCCCGGAATTCCCCGGATGAAGATCCACGGTGATGTTTTCCCCGAAGCGCCATGGGATCTCCATGATGGTATCCAGCACCATATCTTCAGCCATCAATGAGGCTGTATCTACAGGAGGCATCTCCTCGAAAGGCAATGCCGACCGGGTCAGTGGCAGGTCAAATCCCGGAGGCACCCCTGGCTCACTGATCTGCGCCACCGCATGAACTCCGGTGAAGAGGGCCAGACATAATATGATCGAACGGAAAACTATGTTCATCAGGAAAACGAATTTACCAACCCATACTGGTTTTAACCGGGGCAATACTATTAAACCCACAAAGTTAAGCACTTATTGCAAACAGCAGGCCCGTTTTTTCAACACCGGCACCCGGGAGCGTCGTGTAAGGCGATGGGCAGTAATACCAGCTGGTTATTGGGAACAACCAGGCAAGCCATGGAAAGGCAAGGATTCAGATCCGGACCGGGAAAAGCTGTTATTTGACGTGTACACATTTTTAACAGCCTGAATAACCCCAACCAGTTTTAATCGTGGGTTTTTACCGAGAACAAGCAGCGATCAGTTAAATATCAGGGAAGACTTATTCACATTCACCGGGAAGAGCTGTTTTACCTCATGCCTTCCGATCAGCAGCCGGCGGATCTCCCTGGCAGGTTTCAAAGTGGTAAGCGCAGGGTTGAGATCCACTCCACCTTCTTTTGGCGGTTTTTGTTCATTCAGGTCAACCACCTCCAATAGTTCCACCAAAAAGTTGGTTCCACGCATTCCGGCAATAAACCCCGGAACATCCCGTCGCACGATAACCTCCTGCCATTCTCCGTTCTTGCCCGGTATGCGGTGATCCACGTCAACAAGCACCAACTGCCCCTTGCGGAATATTTTTCTGTAATACTGACACTTATGGATCAGCTTCAGCCGGCTTTTACGCCTTGGCACCATTTTATAAAAAGTTTCTTTGTAATGACATATGGGAAACTCACTGTAAGGACATTTCTTGCAAACCGAATTATTGAAATATATTCTCATTGAACCAATGTTTATATATGGCCAAATATAGCAATAAATCATACCAACAAACATTTTTTTTATATGTTTTCATTGATTTTATATATGCATTTGGTGTTGGATTGATCTAACCTCCATGTTTTCAGCAAAATGAAATACAGGATTTTTTTGTACCTTTAAGTGGAACCCAAAAAAAAACCTTATGAAATCATTGCTTTTTTTACTGATTGCTACCTTCTGGTTTGGCTGCTCCAACAGCAATTCCACCCAAACATCCGCTTACATATCCTCTGAAGAGATCAATTTTGAGGTAGATACCCTGGCAACCGGCCTTGATCACCCATGGGGCATGGCATTCCTTCCGGACGGAAGAATTCTGATCGCCGAACGCCCGGGCAGGCTGAGTATCTGGGAAGACGGGCAATTGTCGGACTCCCCTGTTTCGGGGCTGCCGGAGATATGGGTCAGAGGCCAGGGGGGGTTGCTGGATGTGGAGCTCCACCCCGATTATGAAAACAATCAGATGATATACCTGGCATTCGCAAAACAGGGAGATGACGGGGGCAGCACAGCCATTGCACGGGGTCGGCTGACCGGCAATGAGCTTCAGGATACCGAGGTCATCTTTCATGCCAGGCCACACACAGGGGCCGGACATCATTTTGGCAGCCGTATCGTTTTCGATGATCACGGCTACCTGTACACCACACTGGGCGACCGCGGCGTGATGCAGACCTCTCAGGATCTGTCCAGCCATAACGGTGCCATTATCCGGTTGTACGATGATGGATCCGTACCCCAGGACAATCCATTTGCCGGAGAGGAAGAAGGGCTTCCTGAAATATGGTCTTACGGACACCGGAACATCCAGGGAATGAAGCTTCATCCGGAAACAAGGGAATTGTGGGCGGTTGAACACGGCCCCAAAGGAGGTGATGAAATTAACCGCATCCACAAAGGAGGAAACTACGGGTGGCCCGAGGTTACCCATGGCGTCAATTACGACGGTACCGTCATTACCCCGGACACAACCAAACCCGGAATGATTGATCCCATTCTTCACTGGACGCCGTCCATTGCTCCATGCGGGATGGATTTTGTGGACAGCGACCTTTACCCGGGCTGGGAAGGAAATATGATGGTAGCGGCCCTTGCAAATCATCACATCCACAGGGTTGCCTTCAGCGATACCACAGTGGTACACACTGAAAAGCTGCTGGAAGGGATGGCCCGGTTCAGGACTGTTGAACAGGGGCCGGACGGCTACTTATATGTACTTACCGAAAGCCCGGGCTTGTTTTTCAGGATCGTCCCCAGATAAGGCACGGCTACAAACCCGCTTGTTTCTTCACCTCCGCAGGAATTTTTTTACATTCCGCGGGGGTGAACTTGGTTTTGGGATGCCCTTCTTACGAATATTTTTTATAATTTTGCGGCTTTAAAATCAAATTATTTCCCTGAAACACAAAGGGAAACGAAACTTGTTTTCAACATGCCAAAATACACCGAATACAAATCACTGGACCTGCCACGCATCGGTAAAGAAGTCCGTGCTTTCTGGGAAGAACACAACACCTTTGAAAAAAGCCTCAGGATCCGCAAGGATGCGCAACCATGGGTTTTCTACGAAGGCCCTCCCTCCGCCAACGGGCTTCCCGGCATACACCATGTTATGGCAAGGGCCATCAAAGACATCTTCTGCCGTTACCGCACCCAAAAGGGCTATTATGTGAACCGCAAAGCCGGATGGGACACCCATGGACTCCCGGTAGAAATTGGCGTGGAGAAATTGCTTGGCATTACCAAGGAAGACATCGGAAAAACCATTTCCATTGAAGACTACAACAAGGCGTGCCGCAAGGACGTAATGAAATACAAGGACACCTGGGATGAACTGACCCGCCTGATGGGCTACTGGGTTGATCTCAGTGATCCCTACATCACCTTCGAAAACAAATACATCGAAACAGTCTGGCACCTGTTGAGCAAACTGCACGAAAAAGGATTGCTGTACAAAGGATATAGCATACAGCCTTATTCTCCTGCTGCAGGAACAGGGCTCAGCACCCACGAACTGAACCAGCCCGGCTGTTACCGCAATGTCAAAGACAATTCCCTGACGGCCCAGTTCAAGGTGGTGCGCAACAGTACCTCGGAGTTTCTCTTTGACCAGGGCGAAGATGAGGTATTCCTGCTGGCCTGGACCACCACACCCTGGACCCTGCCCAGCAACACCGGTTTGGCCGTAGGGGGCAAAATCGATTACGTGAAGGTACGCACCTACAATGCCTATACCCACACCCCGATCACCGTTTTACTGGCCAAAGAACTGATGGAAAATTTCTTCAATCCGAAAAATGCCGGGATGGATCTGGATGATTACAAGGAGGGCGACAAGAAAATCCCCTATAAGGTGGTGGGAACATACAGGGGTGAACAGTTCGAAAACATCAGGTATGAGCAGCTGCTACCCTATGCCCAACCGGAAACCGGTGATTCCTTCCGTGTAATGCTTGGCGATTTCGTGACCACAGAAGAAGGTACAGGGATCGTTCACATTGCACCAAGTTTCGGAGCCGACGACTTCAAAATCGGCAAGGAGTACGGCCTCGGTTCGCTCACCATGGTTGACAAAAAAGGCCGCTTTGTGGAGGAAATGGGAGAATTTGCCGGTCGCTACGTCAAGCCCGAGTATGCCGGCGAAAATGACCCCAAAGAAGAGCGGCCGGTGGATGTGGACATCATCATCAAACTCAAAAAAGAAAACAGGGCATTCAGGGCAGAAAAATACGAACACTCCTACCCCCATTGCTGGCGTACCGACAAGCCCATCCTGTACTATCCGCTCGACAGCTGGTTCATCCGTACCACAGCCGTAAAGGATCGCCTGATCGGACTGAATTCCACCATCAGATGGAAGCCCGAAAGCACAGGCACCGGGCGTTTTTCCAACTGGCTCGAAAACCTGCAGGACTGGAACCTCAGCCGTTCCCGTTACTGGGGTGTGCCACTGCCCATCTGGGCCACGGAAGACCATGAGGAGCAAATCTGCATCGGGTCAGCGGCACAATTGAAGGAGGCCATTGACCAGGCTGTGGAAGCCGGGTTCATGAAAGACAACCCGCTGAAGGATTTCAATCCTGACAACATGTCGGAGGAAAACTATAACAAATTTGATCTTCATCGTCCCTTTGTGGATGATATTATACTGGTTTCCCCGTCAGGGAAAAAAATGTACAGGGAAACGGATCTGATCGATGTATGGTTCGACAGCGGAGCCATGCCCTATGCCCAATACCATTACCCGTTTGAGAACAAAGAGGCTTTTGAGGCCAATTTCCCGGCCGACTTTATCGCGGAGGGCGTGGATCAGACCCGGGGGTGGTTTTTCACCCTGCACGCCATTGCCACCATGATCTCAGACTCCGTATCATTCAAAACCGTTGTATCCAACGGACTGGTACTCGACAAGGCAGGGAACAAGATGTCGAAACGGCTGGGCAATGCCATTGACCCTTTCAAAACCATTGAGTCATTCGGACCGGATGCCACGCGCTGGTATATGATCTCCAATGCCCAACCGTGGGACAACCTCAAATTCGACCTGGAAGGGTTGGAAGAGATCAGGCGAAAGTTTTTTGGAACCCTCTACAACACGTATGCTTTTTTCGCACTTTACGCAAACATCGACGGATTTACTTACAGCGAAGAGGAAGTACCACTGGAAAATCGCCCTGAGATTGACCGCTGGATTCTTTCCGAGCTCAACTCCCTGATCAGAAAAACGGACGAATCTTATGCAGATTTCGAACCCACACGGGCCGCCAGGATGATCCAGGACTTTGTTGACGAGCACCTTAGCAACTGGTATGTGCGCCTGTGCCGCCGCAGATTCTGGAAAGGCAATTATACCAGTGACAAAATTTCTGCCTATCAGACCCTGTACCGCTGCCTGGAAAGCCTGGCCATGATTTCGGCACCCATCGCACCCTTCTTTGCTGAAAGGTTGTTTACTGACCTAAACAACGTATCAGGCCGGCGAAGCGCGGATTCTGTCCACCTCACGGACTTTCCGAAAGCGGATGAATCAATGATTGACATTCCCCTGGAAGAAAGAATGCAGCTGGCACAAAAAATCTCTTCGATGGTTCTGGCCCTGCGCAAAAAGGTGCAGATCCGGGTTCGGCAGCCCCTGCAAAAAATCATGGTGCCAGTGCTTGACAACAAATTCAGGCAGCAATTGCAGGATGTGGAGAACCTTATTTTGTCTGAGGTCAATGTAAAAGAACTTGAATATCTGGAAGATACAGCCGGGGTGCTTGTGAAAAAGATCAAACCCAATTTTAAGGCTCTCGGACCCAGGTATGGCAAAATGATGAAGCAAATTGCAGCAGCCATCAATAATTTCACCCAGGAAGATATTCAGCAAATGGAGAAGCAGGGCGGTGCAACCCTTGATATTCAAGGTGAAAAAGCGGAAATTACCCTGGATGACGTGGAAATCTTTTCTGAAGATATTCCCGGCTGGCTGGTGGCCAATGACGGCAGCGTGACCGTTGCCCTGGATGTGACCATTACACAAGCCCTGCGCAACGAGGGAATCTCCCGCGAGCTGGTGAACCGGATCCAGAACCTTCGCAAAGACATGGGCCTTGAGGTTACGGACAAAATCAACCTGGAAGTGGAAAAGCATCCGGATATTACAGATGCGGTTTTGAACAATAATGAGTATATTTGTTCGGAGACACTTGCTGTACAATTATGCTATACAGATCAGATAAAAGATGAACAAAAAGTAGCCGTTGATCTGGCTGAGAATATCCGGACGAACGTATCCATCAACAAGAATAATCAAAAATCAACATAAAAATACCGAGTGTTATGGAAACCAAACGCGAAAAAACAAGGTATTCGGACGAGGAACTCAAGGAGTTCCGCGAAATCATCGAAAAGAAGCTGAAAGAAGCCAGGGCCGGGCTGAAGTTGCTGACCGAAGCATATACAACCCAGAACGCCAACGACACAAATGATACCTCCCCTTCATTCAAAATTCTGGAAGAAGGATCCCAGGTGCTGTCCAAGGAAGAAAACGGACAGCTGGCAGCACGGCAGGAAAAGTTCATTCGTGACCTTGAAAATGCCCTTATTCGCATCGAAAATAAAACCTACGGCATTTGCAGGGTTACCGGAAAGCTTATATCCAAGGAAAGACTCAGAAGCGTTCCTCATGCAACCATGAGCATCGAAGCCAAGCTGAACAGAAAACCCAACGAAACCTGATAATCGCCCCAACGTTACCGGTTTGGAGAAAAGGCACATCCCCTGGATTATAATTCCCGGCATTCTATTGATCGACCAGATCAGCAAGATCCTGGTCAAGCTCAATATGACACTGGGTCAGAGTATTCCGGTTTTCGGTGATTGGTTCCAGATCCATTTAACCGAGAATTACGGAATGGCTTTTGGTCTTGAATTCTC
>PWIY01000101.1 GCA_003560215.1 Bacteroidales bacterium
CCTTGCCCTGGCAGACTACCGGTCATCGGTAAGACTTGCAGCAGACCGGGGTGCTTTCCCTGTTTACGACAGCAAACGGGAGGCAAACAACCCCTTCATCATGCGGCTGAAAGAAGCAGAACCCGACCTGTATGAAGAAATGCTTACCCATGGCAGAAGAAACGTGGCATTGCTGACCGTAGCTCCGACCGGCAGTGTTTCCATCCTTACCCAGACAACATCAGGCATCGAACCGGTGTTTATGGTAGCCTATAAACGCAGAAGGAAGGTAAACCCCGGCGACAAAAATGTCAGGGTAGATTTTGTGGATGAGGTGGGCGATCATTGGGAGGAATACAATGTGTTCCATCAAAAGTTCGTTGACTGGCTCATCCTCAATAATTATGACATCGATGAGGTGAAGCACATGAAGGAGGATGAACTGAAAGACATTATCCAGCGTTCACCCTATTACAAAGCCACAGCCAATGATGTGGACTGGGTTGCAAAGGTGCATATGCAGGGGGCTGTTCAGAAATGGGTTGATCACTCCATCAGTGTAACGGTCAATGTGCCCGGAGATGTCTCTGAAGAACTGGTGGGGGAAATTTACCAGACAGGGTGGATGAGCGGTTGTAAAGGAATCACGGTATACCGTGACGGATCCCGTTCCGGGGTGCTTGTCAACGATAAAAAGGACGAAAAAAATGACTTCAAGGAAACAGATGCTCCGGTAAGGCCAAAGATCCTGGAATCAGAGGTGGTCAGATTCAATAACGATTCTGAAAAGTGGCTTGCCGTGGTTGGCCTGCTTCATGACAGACCCTATGAGATCTTTACCGGTAAGGCGGAAGGGTTTTACCTGCCACCATACGTGGAAAGAGGCTGGGTAATCAAAAACCGCCTCCCCGGAGGTGAAAAACGTTATGACTTCCAGTTCCTGGACAGGGATGGCTACAAGGTGACCATTGAAGGGCTTTCAAGGTCATTCCACAAGGAATACTGGAATTATGCCAAACTGATATCAGGAATCCTGCGTCACGGAATGCCGATCCCCTCTGTGGTGGATGTGATCGAGGACCTGAGTCTTCACAGCGACAGGCTGCACACCTGGAAAAACGGCGTGGTGCGTGCCCTGAAACGGTTTATCCCCGACGGCACCAGGGCCAAGGGACGCATCTGCAACAATTGCAACCAGGAAGATTCGGTGATCTACCAGGAAGGATGCCTTACCTGCACAAATTGCGGGGAAAGCAAATGTGGTTAAGAGAACCTGACAATCCGGGTAAGGGAACCTGCAAATTTGGTTAAGGGAACCTGACAATCCGGGTAAGGGAACCTGATTGACACACCAAAAAGACCAGGGGCTTGTGAATATCTTTTCAGACATTCACAAGCCCCTGTTTTTTTACCCATTCAGGTGTTTGATTCTGTTCAACCCTGCAGGGATATGAAAATGATCGATCCTACTGCAGGAAAATAAATTCACCCACACCAATCGGCAGATTCAGCACATACCATACAAACAGCAGCACCAGCCACATGATGAACAAGATAATCGCATACGGTATGAGCAGCGAAACAATTGTTCCGATCCCGATGTTCTTGTTGTACTTATGAACCCATCCCAGCAGCAGCGGGAAATATACATATAAGGGTGTCACACAATTGGTGATGGAATCTCCCACACGGTACATCAGCTGCACAAAAGCGGGACTATAGTTGAGCTGGGCAAGCATGGGGATAAAGATCGGGGCAAAAATGGCCCATTTTGCGGAACCGCTGCCCAGGAAAATATTGAGCACGGCCACAAGGATCATATACATCACGAACATGGTCGGACCGGTAAGGCCGGTTGCCTGCAGGAAGTCCGCGCCTGTAATGGCCAGAATGGTATCCAGGTTGGACCAGCTGAACAGATTGATAAACTGGGCAACAATCAGCATCAGCACAATATAACCTGATAATTCTTTCATGCCGTGTTCCATCTGCTTCAGGATGTCGTTGGGTTGCTTGATGGCACCGGTGGCTTTGCCGTAAAAGTATCCGGGAATGGCAAAAAAGAAAAACAGGATCGGGATCAACCCCCTTAAAAACGGAGAAGGCACAAGCCCGCCGGTCTCCTGATCACGCAACGGAGCACCCTCCGGCACCACAAGCAGGGCAATCAGGATAATGTAGACGAGCAGGGCAATCCCGGCTCTTCTCAGTCCGAGCCTTTCAGTGGGAGACAGTTTGCCATCGGTCACTTCGTGGTCAAAAGTTCCAATCAACTCAAATTTCTGGCACCGCGGAATGGTATATCGCCGGGCAATGAAAGCCCCGCCAAAAGCCAGCAATATCGTAGAGGCAATCATAAAGTACCAGTTGGCTGTGGGACTCACCTCCATGCCACCGGGCATCTGCGATGTGATCTCGGTGCTGATCCCGGCCAGCAACACGTCTGTTCCTGCAATGAAAAAGTTGGCAGTGAATCCGGCAGTAGCACCTGCATACCCGGCCACCAGGCCGGCAATCGGATGGAGCCCCATCTGTGTAAAGATCAGTGCAGCAATGGGCGGCACAATCACAACCCCCGCATCAGAACCGATATTACCGCAGGCACCGATAATAAAGATCACCGGCAATACCACCTTACGCGGAACGGCAAAGGCAATGGTACGAAGAGCCACTGCCAGCAAACCGCTGCGCTCGGCAATTGAAACACCCATCAACATGACCAGCACCAGCCCGAAGGGCGCAAAATGGGCGAAATTGGTCACCACTTCCTGCACAAACCACCGCAGGCCCTCCCCGCTGACCAGGTTCCTGGCTTCCACCAGGCTACCGTCGTCGGGATGAACTGCGCTGACTTTAAAATATGCCGTAATGGCGCTGACGACAATGATAACTCCACAGATCCAGACAAAAATCCAAAAAGGATGGGGCAGTTTGTTTCCCATATCCTCAATCCAACGAAGAAAGCCCGTTGAACCGGTATCTGTCCCCTGTTGTGTTGATTCCCCGGCACGATTTTCGTCCCGGCTCTCTTTGTTGTTTTCAGCCATAATGTTGAAAATTAAGTTTTGGTGAACAGCTGTATTATTTAGAATGATTCTAGCTAACACTGCGGGTTTCAGCCTGTTGCAGCAGTCAGGCAAAAATAACATTTTCAGCGGATCAACATCAACGAAAAGGAAAATGTCCGCATAAAAAAACCCGGCATGCAAGCATGCCGGGTTTTTTTATCATTGGCAACGTTATGAAGACTATTCTTCTTCTTTTTGCTCTTCTTCGTAAGCCTTGAGCAGCTGATCCTGCACATCCATGGGAACCTGCTGGTATTCCGCAAATTTCATCCCATAGGTGGCACGTCCGCTTGTCAATGAACTCAGGGTGGTTGAGTAACGGTTCATTTCAGCCAACGGCACCTTTGCCTTGATGCGCTGATAGTTGCCTTCGCTCTCCATGCCCATAATGATCGCACGACGTCCCTGAAGGTCGGTCATTACATCTCCCATTTTCTCCTCAGGCACCATCACCTCCACATCATATACAGGTTCCATGATCTTCGGACCTGCATTCTTGAACGCATCCTTGAAGGCATTCCGGCCCGCCAGTTTGAACGAGATCTCATTGGAGTCGACCGGGTGCATTTTACCGTCGTATACATTCACAATAATGTCCCGGGCATAGGAACCGGTCAGCGGCCCCTCTTCCATTTTCTCCATGATGCCCTTCATGATGGCAGGCATAAAGCGTGCATCAATGGAACCCCCGACAATACAATTATTGAACACCAGCTTGCCGCCCCACTCCAGGTCATATTCTTCCTGCTTCCTGACAGGGAACTCCGTCTGGTTGGGTTTGCCTTCCTCATAAGGCTCAATCATCATATATACCTCTCCGAACTGCCCGGAGCCACCCGACTGCTTCTTATGGCGGTAGCTTGCTTTGGCTGATTTGGTAATGGTTTCCCTATAAGGAATTTTCGGTGCCACAAACTCAACATCCACCTTGTGGATATTTTCAAGAATCCACTTGGCCACATTCAGGTGCATCTCTCCCTGCCCCGAAACAATCATCTGCTTGAGTTCTTTGGATTGCTCATACCGGAGCGTGGGATCAATATTGTACATCTCTTTAAGGACTGTGCCCATTTTCTCCTCGTCACTGGAGTTTTTCGCTTTGATCGCCATGCGGAAATTGGGATCGGGGAACACGATGGGTTCTGCCTTAGCTCCCTGGTTTTTCGGGGATGTGAGGGTATGGTTGGTTTTGGTATCCTTCAGCTTGATGGTAGCGGCAATATCACCGGGCATTACCTTTTCCAGCTTCTGGCGGTTCTTGCCCGCCACGGCATACAGCTGTGAAAGCCTTTCCTTGGTTTCAGTATGGCTGTTGATCAAATCCACAGACTCAGCGATGGTTCCTTCGTAAACCCGGAAGAAAGACATTTCACCGAGATGGGGCTCAACAGAAGTTTTGAATACCAGTGCAACAACATCCTTGTTTTGATCCATCGAAAAGGCATTGCCTTCGGTGTCTTTCTCATGCTCCACTTCATTGGGAGCAGGAAGGTTATTTGTTACAAATTCGAGGAAACGGCCTGCACCCTGGTTGTGTTTGGCCGAGCCACACATAATCGGATACATGGTCCGGGTGGCAATTCCCTGGTTGATCCCTTTGGCCAGCTCCTCCTCAGTGAGGGTGCCGTTCTCAAAGAAAACCTCCATCAGTGCCTCATCACTTTCAGCTGCAGCCTCAATGATGGCATTGCGGTATTCCTCGGCCTTGTCTGCCTCAGCGTCAGGGATATCCAATACTTCCGGTTTGCCACCATCGGCCGGGAATTTGTACATTTTCATCTTCAGAACATCAACCACACTGTCAAAGCCCTGCCCGGGGTTAACCGGATACTGTGCAATCAGTGCCTTGTCACCAAATTGGGATTTGATCTGGCGAACCGCTTCCTCAAAATTGGCTTTTTCATGTTCAACCTGGTTGATCATGAATACAGCGGGTTTTTTGAGCCTGTCTACCTGCCGCCAGGTAATTTCAGTTCCTACCTCTACCCCGTTCTGTGCATTGATCACCATCACGGCTGTATCGGATACTTTCAGGGCGGCCACCACTTCCCCGATAAAATCATCGAAACCCGGGGCATCAATGATATTGACCTTATAACCATTGTGTTCGGCGTACATTACAGTGGAGTATACCGAAGCCTGCCGTTCCAGCTCAATTTCACGATAATCGGAAACAGCATTTTTGTCATCTACAGATCCCCTCCGGTTAATGACACCCCCTTCAAACAACATGGCTTCTGCCAGGGTTGTTTTCCCGGCCTTGGCCCCGCCCACCAGGGCAATATTTTTTAGTTCATTGGTCTGATATACTTTCATAACGACTTCACAAGGTTTAACGTGTATAATTCTGTTTTGATTAAGCAAGAACTGGCTCCGGGGCTCCCCACAAGACCGGCTTTGATAAAGACAGGGTCATGTGTCCGGAAAACAGCCGCCTGGAAAAAAGTGGCTAAAGTTAACAAAAAATCCAAATACCCCGTAAAAAGAAAAACGACCGGAAATTTTATTCCACCGTAACGGATTTGGCAAGATTCCGTGGCTGATCCACATTACACCCCCGCAACACCGCAATATGGTAAGACAATAGTTGCAGCGGAATGGTGGCCACCAGCGGAACAAGAATTTCATCGGTTTCCGGTATTTCAATCACATAATCGGCCATCCCTCTGACAGTCTGATCCCCTTCGGTCACGATGGCAATGATCACTCCTTTCCGTGCCTTTACCTCCTGGATATTTCTCACCACCTTATCATAACTACCCCTTTTTGTGGCAATGACCACAACGGGCATCTCTTCATCAATAAGGGCAATGGGGCCATGCTTCATCTCGGCCGCCGGATAACCCTCTGCATGAATGTATGAGATCTCCTTCAGTTTCAATGCTCCCTCAAGGGCCACCGGAAAGTTATACCCCCTTCCGAGGTAAAGAAAATTCCGGGCATTCTGAAATATTTCAGAAAGCGCAAGAATTTCATCATTGACCATGAGCGCTTTTTCTACCTTGGCAGGGATATGATCCACTTCGTGAAGTAACTGATGAAACCTGGATTTTGAAATGGTTCCCCTTTTCTCCGCAACAGAAAGTGCCATCAGGGTAAGGATCGTTACCTGGGCCGTAAAGGCCTTGGTCGATGCCACACCTATTTCCGGGCCTGCATGGGTATAGGATCCCGCATGGGTTGCCCGGGCAATGGAAGATCCCACCACGTTGCAGATACCAATAATGGTGGCCCCTTTGGCCCTTGCCAGTTCTACCGCGGCCAGGGTGTCAGCCGTTTCCCCTGACTGGCTGATGGCAATAACCACATCTCCCTCATTGATTACCGGGTTGCGGTACCTGAACTCTGAAGCATATTCCACTTCAACAGGTATGCGGGCCAGGTCTTCAAACAGGTATTCCCCGACCAGCCCGGCGTGCCATGATGTTCCGCAGGCCACAATAATAATTCGCTTGCTGTTGATGATTTTCTGCTCATAGTCAATGATTCCTCCCAGGGAAATTAAGCCCCCTGCGGCATTCAGCCGACCGCGCATACTGTCTTTAATGCTCCTGGGCTGCTCATTGATCTCCTTGAGCATAAAATGCGGATAGCCGCCCTTCTCAATGGAGGAAAGCTGCATTTCAAGCTGGTAGATATAGGGCGTTTTTTCCTGGTTTTTTATGGTTTTAATACGCAATTTTCCCTTGCGCGGAACCACGGCCATTTCTTCATCATCAAGGTACACCACGTTTTTGGTGTACTCAATAATTGGGGTGGGATCCGAAGCAATAAAAAACTCATCTTCACCGACTCCGATAACCAGCGGACTGCCTTTTTTTGCTGCAATCAGCCCATCCGGAAACTCTTCTGAAATTACCACAATGGCATAGGCACCCACAACCTGGTTCAATGCCAGTCTGACCGCTTCTTCGAGATCTGTCTGTTCATTCTCCTGGATATCTTCAATCAAATGGATCAGCACCTCGGTATCCGTATCACTGGTAAAAACGTAACCCCGGTTAATGAGCTCAGCTTTCAGCGACGAATAATTCTCAATGATTCCGTTGTGAATGATCGCCAGTTTTCCGGAATGCCTGTAGTGCGGGTGAGAATTAACCTGGTTGGGCTCTCCGTGAGTGGCC
>PWIY01000281.1 GCA_003560215.1 Bacteroidales bacterium
AAGAATCGCTCAAAGGCTGGAAGGAAATAGAGTATGAAGTGGTCAGGGATCGCTATGACAATTGCATCACAGTGTGCAATATGGAGAACATGGATCCCCTTGGAGTTCACACAGGAGAGAGTATTGTGGTGGCTCCTTCGCAAACCCTTTCAAACGAGGAATATCATTATCTCCGTGAACTGTCTCTGAGGATCATCCGCCATATTGGCGTGGTGGGAGAGTGCAATGTACAATATGCACTGGATCCTGAGTCAATGGATTACCGGGTCATCGAAGTCAATGCCAGGTTATCCCGATCCAGTGCACTGGCTTCGAAAGCCACCGGCTACCCCCTCGCTCATGTAGCCGCAAAACTGGGCCTGGGTTATGGATTGCATGAATTGAAGAACAGCGTCACGAAAACCACCACCGCTTTCTTTGAACCGGCAATGGATTATGTGGTTTGCAAAATCCCGCGGTGGGATCTCGGAAAATTTCAGGGAGTGACCAGAGAGATCGGAAGCAGCATGAAAAGTGTTGGTGAAGTAATGGCAATCGGGCGTACTTTTGAAGAAGCCATCCAGAAAGGCCTGCGAATGATCGGGCAGGGCACACACGGATTTGTGGGCAACAGCGACATCCATTTTGATGACGTCAAGGCAGCCCTCCGGAATCCGACCGACATGCGGATTTATGCCATTGAGGCCGCCCTGGATAAGGGCATGGATCCCGAAGAGATCCGGGAGCTCACCAGAATAGACATGTGGTTTCTGGAAAAGCTGCATCACATTCATCAAATGAAGGATCTGCTTGAAACGTACCGGCAGCTGGAGGAAATCCCCGACAACCATTTGCGGGAAGCCAAGGTACGCGGGTTTTCTGATTTCCAGATTGTCCGGCTTGTACTGCGACCCGAAAACCACCTTATAGAAGATCATATAAAACGGCTTCGTCAGCTCAGAAAATCAAAAGGGATTGTCCCCTGCGTTAAGCAGATCGATACCATGGCTGCCGAGTACCCGGCACATACCAATTACCTTTACCTGACCTACGCCGGCAGCCACCATGATACAGAGTTCCCTGATGACCGCCAATCGGTGGTGGTGCTCGGATCCGGGGCATACCGCATCGGAAGCAGTGTAGAGTTCGACTGGTGCGGGGTAAACGCACTGAAAACCATCTCAGATGAAGGGTTGCGTGCAGTAATGATCAACTATAACCCGGAAACCGTGAGTACCGATTATGATGTTTGTCACCGCTTGTATTTTGACGAGTTGTCGCTGGAAAGGGTGCTGGACATCCTGGAATTGGAAAACCCGCGGGGAACCATTGTGGCTACCGGAGGGCAAATCCCGAATAATCTGGCCATGCGTCTGCATAAATACAATATGCCGATACTTGGAACCTCTCCCCTTTCCATAGATCGTGCAGAGAACCGTCACAAATTCTCTGAAATGCTCGATAACCTGGGCATTGATCAGCCACGATGGAAAGAACTTTCCAATATAAAAGATATTGAGGAGTTTGCTGACAATGTGGGGTTTCCCTTGCTGATCAGGCCATCATATGTATTGTCAGGGGCTGCCATGAATATCGTTTCAAACAGGGAGGAGCTGCATCACTTCCTTACCCTGGCCACGAAAGTCTCCAAACAATATCCTGTGGTAGTATCAGAATTTATTGAGGAGGCAAAAGAAATTGAAATAGATGCAGTGGCCGACAAAGGAGAGATCCTGACCTATGCATTGTCGGAACATATTGAATTTGCCGGTGTGCATTCAGGTGATGCGACCATGGTGCTGCCACCGCAAAAAATTTATTTCGAAACCATCCGTCGAATCAAGAAAATCAGCGAATCCATTGCCAGTGAATTGAACATATCCGGACCGTTCAACATGCAGTTGCTGGCCAGAGACAACCAGGTCAAAGTAATTGAATGCAACCTCCGGGCATCCAGAAGTTTCCCTTTTGCCTCAAAAGTGCTTCATTTCAATTTGATTGAAATGGCCACAAAAGTCATGCTGGGGAAAAGTACGGAAAAACCCCGGCATTCAATCTTTGAAATTGATCATTTAGGTGTAAAGGCTCCGCAATTCAGTTTTTCCCGTCTGGCGAAAGCAGATCCTGTGCTGGGGGTCGAAATGGCATCAACAGGAGAGGTGGGATGCCTGGCCGATTCTTATTACGAGGGTGTTTTGAAAGCCATGCTGGCAGTCGGATACACCATCCCGAAACGTAATATTCTGCTCAGCACGGGGCCGATGCGCTCAAAAGTCGAGCTCATCAACAGCTGCAGGTTGCTGGTGGAAAATAATTACAACCTTTTTGCCACCAGGGGAACTGCACGCTTTCTTGAATTGAACGGCATCCCCTCCACAATGCTGCATTGGCCGGACGAAAAGGAAAAGCCGAATGTACTGGATTACCTTCGGGAAAACTACATCGACCTTGTTGTGAACATACCCAAAGACCATTCACGCAGTGAACTTTCGAACGACTACTCCATCCGCAGAAATGCCATAGACTGCAATATTCCACTGATCACCAATGCCAGACTGGCAAGTGCATTTATTTACGCGTTCTGTCAGCTCAGCAACAACGACCTGAAAATAAAAAGCTGGGACTCATATCGCTCCCAATGAAATAATCCTGCAAAATGTTTGTCATACTAAAAAAATCTTTGTAATTTCGCAGGCCTTAAAGAGGAAACACAAAAAAACGAACAAAAAATAAATCATTCAGAATCATGTATTTAAGTCCTGAAATCAAGAAGAATATTTTTAAGGAGCACGGTGGTGACGAGACCAACACAGGATCTCCCGAAAGCCAGATTGCCTTGTTCACCCACCGTATCGACCACCTGACCAAGCACTTGAAACAGAACAAGAAAGACATCAACACCCGGAGATCATTGATTTTGCTCGTCGGGAAAAGGCGCAAGCTTCTTAACTACTTGAAAAACAACGAGATCGACCGTTACCGGGCGATTATCAAGAAGCTCAACATCAGAAAATAAACAATTTTTCAAAAAAACAGGCAATTGTATCAAATTGCCTGTTTTTTTATACAAACATCTAGTTGATAAACATATCTAAGAAGAAAGACGAAATCAGATGAGTACACCAAATGGAATTCAGAAGAAGATCGATTTGGGTGATGGCAAAGTAATCACCCTTGAAACAGGTAAACTTGCAAAACAAGCCGATGGTGCCGTTGTGGTAAGCCTGGGAGACACCATGCTGCTGGCTACCGTTGTAGCCAAATCAGAGGTCAAGGAGGGGCAATCATTCCTCCCACTTTCGGTGGATTACCAGGAAAAATATGCGGCTGCCGGGCGCTTTCCGGGGGGCTTTTTTAAACGTGAAGCCCGCCCCTCAGAACATGAAATCTTAATTTCCCGCCTTGTGGACAGGGCACTTCGCCCCATGTTCCCGGACTTTTACCAGGCAGAAACCCAGGTTTTGATATCGCTGATATCAGCCGGAAAAGATACCATGCCGGACGCACTGGCAGGTCTGGCCGCTTCCGCTGCACTGACAGTTTCAGACATCCCTTTCGACGGCCCCATTTCCGAGGCGAGGGTTGCACGCATCGACGGACAGTTCACTGTCAACCCCGGCATGACAGAGCTGGAATCAGCAGACATCAACATGATCATTGCCGGTACCCTGGACAATATCGTTATGGTAGAAGGCGAGATGAAGGAGGTTTCAGAACAGGAAATGCTTGAAGCCATCAAAAAAGGACATGAAGCCATCAGGCTTCAGTGCCAGGCACAGCTGGATCTGGCCAAAGAAGTAACCGGGTCACAACCAAAGCGTGAATATCCGCCGGTTGAATCGGATGAGGAGCTTTACAGCAGGATGACGGAGGAGATGTATCAAAAGCTCTATGATGTGACAGCACAAAATATTGCGGATAAAAAAGAGCGCAGAAATGCCTATGAAGAGGTGCTGACCACGTTTACAGAAAGCCTTCCTGAAGAAACACAGGAAGAGAAAGCCGAGCTTATCAAATCCTATTACGGGGAGATCCAGAAAAAAGCCATCCGCAATTTCGTACTGGACAACAACAAACGAATCGACGGACGTAAACCCGATGAGATCCGCCCGATCTGGACGGAGACAGACTACCTGCCGGCCGCCCATGGCTCAGCCATTTTCACCAGGGGAGAGACGCAGTCGCTGACCACCGTTACCCTTGGAACCAAGCTTGATGAACAAACCATTGACGGGGCAGTAATTGAAGGGAAAAGCAAGTTCTTGCTGCACTACAATTTTCCTCCTTTCAGCACAGGAGAGGTGAAGATGATGAGGGGAACCAGCAGAAGGGAAATCGGTCACGGAAACCTTGCCATGCGCGCGCTTCGTGCTGTATTGCCTAACGGAAATGACAACCCTTACACCATACGGATCGTATCTGACATTCTTGAGTCCAATGGCTCTTCCTCCATGGCCACCGTTTGTGCGGGTACCATGGCATTGATGGATGCAGGCGTAAAGATCAGCAAACCGGTATCGGGCATTGCCATGGGAATGATTGCTGACCCGGAAACAGGTAAATATGCGGTCTTGTCAGACATCCTTGGTGACGAAGATCATCTGGGTGATATGGACTTTAAGGTGACCGGAACCACCAAAGGGATCACGGCCTGCCAGATGGACATTAAAATTGACGGATTGCGTTACGAGGTACTGGAAGAGGCGCTGATTCAGGCCAAAGAAGGAAGGCTGCACATCCTTCATGAAATGGGAAAAACAGTTTCCGAACCCAGGTCTGATTACAAGCCGCACGTACCGCGCATTGTCAAGCTTACTGTGCCTAAAGAATTCATCGGTGCCATCATCGGCCCCGGCGGAAAGGTCATTCAGGAACTTCAGAAGGAAAGTGGCAGCACCATTGTAGTTGAGGAGGTCGGAGACTACGGCGTGGTAGACATTGTTTCAGAAAACAAAAGCTCCATTGATTTCGTGGTGGACCGCATTAAGGGGATCATTGCCGTGCCGGAGATCGGACAGGTTTACCAGGGGACAGTCAAAAGCATCGTACCTTTCGGAATGTTCATTGAAATCCTTCCGGGCAAAGAAGGGCTGCTGCACATCAGTGAAATAGAATGGAGAAGGCTGGAAAAAGTGGAAGACAGCGGCTTCAAGGTAGGTGACGAGATCGAAGTCAAGCTGCTGGACGTTGACAAAAAAACAGGCAAGCTGAAGTTGTCACGCAAAGCACTTCTTCCCAGAGAAAACAAACGCTAGGCCTCCTTTTGTTTTTTCTTGCGGCGTTTAAG
This sequence comes from Bacteroidales bacterium, assembly GCA_003560215.1. Classification (GTDB taxonomy): domain Bacteria; phylum Bacteroidota; class Bacteroidia; order Bacteroidales; family UBA7960; genus PUPG01. The sequence goes on from PWIY01000281.1 coordinate 5,267, forward strand.
GATAAAAAGGTATATTTACATCCATTTATCTATCGGTTCAGTCTATGAGACAATTAAAAATAGTCAAACAGGTTACCAACCGTGATACAGCGTCGCTGGATAAATATCTGCAGGAAATAGCCAAGGTTGGACTGATCTCTGCTGAGGAGGAAGTCGAACTGGCAAAACGGATCAAACAGGGCGACAAAGCGGCATTGGAAAAGCTGACAAAGGCCAACCTGCGCTTTGTCGTCTCTGTATCCAAACAGTACCAGAATCAGGGGTTGAGCCTTCCCGACCTGATCAATGAGGGAAACCTCGGGCTCATGAAAGCCGCTGAACGTTTTGATGAAACCAGGGGGTTTAAGTTTATTTCATACGCCGTCTGGTGGATCAGACAATCTATTTTACAGGCCCTGGCCGAACAGGCAAGGATTGTAAGGCTGCCATTGAACAAAATAGGCACCATCAACAAAGTCAACAAAGCATACAGCATTCTCGAACAGCAACATGAGCGGGAGCCCGACCCCGATGAGATCGCTGAAATGATTGACCTGACCCCCGAAGAAGTGCAGGACGCTTTGAGGCACAGCGGGAGGCATTTATCAATGGATGCACCGATTCTGGATGGTGAAGAATCAGACATGTACGAGGTGTTGCAGACCGATGAAGCCGGAAGTGCCCCTGAGAACAATCTGCTGTACGACTCATTGAAAAGGGAGATTGAACGAACCGTAGCCACCCTGCCCGAAAGAGAAGCTGACGTGATCCGTCATTATTTCGGCCTCAACGGTTTGCAGCCCCATACACTGGAAGAAATTGGCGAAAAACTCAGCCTGACCAGGGAAAGGGCACGTCAGATCAAAGAAAGGGGGCTCCGCCATTTAAAACAAGCCTCCAAGTGCAAAATCCTCAGAACCTATCTTGGCTGAAACACCCTGAAATATATTTTGCATGAAACACCTTGTAGCTCCTTCCCTGCTGGCAGCCAATTTTCTCCGCCTGGAGGAGGAAATTGGCACCGTAAATCAGAGCCAGGCAGATCTCTTTCATGTGGATGTGATGGATGGTGATTTTGTTCCGAATATCTCATTTGGGTTTTCCATTATCAGGCAAATCAGTTCTGTGGCAGAAAAACCCCTGGATGTACACCTGATGATATCCAAACCTGAAAGGTACCTGAAAGAATTTAAGGCAAGCGGGGCTGATTGGCTCAGCGTACATTACGAAACATGCCCTCACCTTCACAGAACCATACAGCAAATCAGGGATCTGGAAATGAAACCAGGCGTGGTTATCAACCCGCATAACAACGTGGAATTGCTGACAGGCATCATCCCTGAAGTAGACTACGTGCTTCTGATGTCCGTAAACCCGGGTTACGGGGGGCAGCAATTCATTCCTTCAACCTACGAAAGGATCCGCACCCTGGCAGAAATGAAAAAACAACTCAACCCGGCACTGCTTATTGAGGTAGACGGAGGCGTGACCGAACACAATGCCAAAGCCCTGACAGAAGCAGGCGCTGATATCCTCGTTGCAGGGAGCAGTGTATTCAAGGCGATGGATCCTTCCGAAGCCATCTCCCGCCTGAAAAACCCATCCTGAAACCAGGATTCCGGAAACCGAAACAATGCAGGGGGACAAACTTCCCCGTCAGTTCTCGCCGGTACTGAACGAATTGGCCCTGACGGCTTCCTTATCCCAATAGCCCATTCTTTTGCTCCATGCAAGCAGGAAGGCAATTACCACCAGGCCCGCAGCGACGAGAATAAAACTCTGATACAGGGAGGTCATCAAAACCAATGGCTGGAGTAAAACCGGAGACAAAAACATCCCCAGAAAAATACACGTATTCAGATAGCCGACCAATGTGCCCCTGATTTCGGCAGGAGCCAGGTTGACCAGCCA
>PWIY01000358.1 GCA_003560215.1 Bacteroidales bacterium
AAACCCGGGCCACCAAAGAGGAGCACTACAATTACCTGCAAACCGTTGTGCAGCATATCAGCATTGCCATCCTGGTTTTCACCAAAGACGGATCGGTGAATATGCTCAACAATGCTTTCAAACGAATGCTTCGCGTCAGCAACCTCAGATACATCCATGATCTGGATAAAATCGACACAAACCTGTCTGAAGTGCTGCAGAACATCAAAGCCGGCGACAGCGAGCTGGTCAGGGTTTTTATTGATAACGAACTGATGCAAATTTCGGTCCGGGCCACAGAGTTTCGCATGCAGAACGAGGATTTTGTGATGGTTTCGCTTCAAAACATTCACACGGAACTGGAAGCCAAGGAAATGGACTCATGGCAAAAACTGATTCGTGTACTGACCCACGAAATCATGAACTCCATCACGCCCATTGTTTCACTCTCATCCACAGTCAAAACCCTTTTGATTGATGAAGAAAACCTGAAACTCAGGCAGGACATTGATCCCGACGACATAGACAGTGCGCAAAGTGCACTCAACACCATTGAAAGACGCAGCCGGGGACTGTTGAATTTTGTGGAAGTTTACCGCAACCTGACACGCATCCCGAAGCCCAGTTTCCGCCATTTTGAAATCGGGGAACTCTTCGAGAACATCAGGTTGCTGCTGGAACCCAAGGTAGAAGAACAAACCATCCAATGCAACTACCGCGTGGTACCCCCGGGGTTAAAGCTAACCGCTGACCCGGACCTGATCGAACAGGTACTCATTAACCTGGTAATCAACTCCATTCATGCTGTCAGGGATGTGGAGAATCCCCGTATTGATATCGTGGCCACCGCCGAAAACATGAATCATATCAATATCGCGGTAAGCGACAATGGCTATGGCATCAAACCCGACAACCTGGAACAGATCTTTGTCCCATTTTTCACCTCCAAAAAGGAAGGTTCCGGGATCGGACTGAGTCTGGCCCGCGAAATCATGCGGCTGCATAAGGGGAACATCACCGTAAAATCCAAACCCCGGGTAGAAACCCGTTTTACCCTGCACTTTTAAATGCATGCGTCTGCAGCGTTGCTCTACCTGCATGGGTAGAAACCCGTTTTACCCTGCACTTCTAACCCTGGGTCAGCCCTCTGATGTCACCGGGTTCTCCCATACGAACCGTTTTAACCTCCACTTCCAACCCCGGGTCAGCCCTCCGGCGTCCACCAGGTTGTATGATGCGGCTCACCATCGCTGATATGGCCCTGTCACAGTTCATGCTATGTATGTCAGTTCCGGCATTATCTCTGATGCGGACGCCTTGGCTGCCATGATTCGTTATACCTGAAACAAACGCCCGGCCCTGCCTCAATTCGTTATGCGTGCGATGGATAGCCATCGCCCATGGGATCATCACCCCGATACTGTTCGTTACCGAACGATTGTTGTCAGATAGTGAACACCATAATCTGATGACCTCCCCTGCCCATCCCGAAGTTATTCCTTTTTAAAAACCTCACATGCAAGCTTTTACGACTATTGGTACATTTTTTGGATGAAAACTGTCCAAAAAGCGCCGGTTAATGCCGGCCAATAAAAAGTTATCCATCAGCCATAATTGTTACCCTTAAGCAGGAATAACCATGAAACATTTCATCCCATTATCCATTGTTCTTTTTTCATTCATCACGCTGCTTCCCGAATCACTTCACGGTCAATCGGTATGGAGCCTTGAAAGGTGTATTGATTACGCCCTTGAGCACAACCTGGACATCCGGCAACAACGCCTGGAGGTTGACCGGGCCGGTCATAATGTGACCCAGGCTTATGCCAACCTGGCCCCCACACTGAGTGCCGGAACCAGGGGCGAATTAAGTTTCGGCCGGACCACCGACAACGTCACCAATGAAATCTTTACAGAAAGAATTGCCAGGCAGGGGTTTTCCGCCTCAAGCCAGGTTACCCTGTTTGCCGGATTTCAGAACATCAACAACATAAGAAGCAACCTGGCCCGGCAAACCGCCCTGAAATACGACAGCGAAAGCCTTGAAAACGAAATCATCCTGACCATCGCCAATGCGTATTTGCAGGTGCTGTACTTTGAAGACATGGTGGAAGTGGCAGCACAACAACTGGGGAATGCCCAGGAGCAAGTGAAACGAACGAGAATCATGGAAGAGGGTGGCGCACTATCCAGGGGAGACCTTCTTGAAATGGAAGCCATTGCCGCAGCGGAAGAGGCCAGGTACACCAATGTAAAAAACAACCTTTCGCTGGCCTACCTGGAATTGATGACCCTCCTTGAACTGGATCCAACCCGGGAATTCACCGTTGAAAGGCCACCCGTTGAAGTGGAAGACATGGCCATCCTGCATGACCCTGAGGACGTTTACCGCAAAGCCCTGCAAATAGAACCATCTGTTTCTGCTGCTTTTAAAAGAATTGAACTGGCCGAGCACCAGCTTTCCCTGACACGCGGACAAAGAAGCCCGAGCCTGGTTCTCTCATCCAGCCTTGGTTCAAATTACTCTGAAGCATTTAAACAACAGGTGGGCAATCAGGACGACCCGGTTTTTGAAACCATCCCTTACCGCGACCAGATGACTGAAAACTTTGCCCGGTCTGTCAGTTTAACCCTGCAGATCCCAATTTTCAATGGCCTCAGGACACGGAACAACATCCAGCACGCCCGGATCGACCGCGAAAGGGCAGAAATCCAGCTGGAGAGGACCAAAACCCGTCTGAACCAGCTCATTCATCAGTCACATGCCGACGCCATGGCGGCCTACCAGGATTATCTCAGCAACAGCAAGGCCCTTGAAGCGGCCAGGGAATCACTCCTGCACGCACAGGAAAGCTTTCGGCTGGGTTTGTTGAGTGCCATGGAATACAACGAGGCAGTGACCCGCTTCAACCGGGCTGAAACCAATATGATACAGTCAACTTACGAATTTGTATTTATGGTAAAGATCCTGGAGTTTTATCAGGGCGAAGGGTTCGTACTGTGATGCAGACAGAATGCCCCGGACTGCAATTCAGGAAAAGGTTCCGTTTTTTGATTCAGGAGGAAGACCTGGAACTGTGATGCCGGACGGCCTCCACAAATGCCTCCGGCTGCTCCGCGTGGAGCCAGTGGCTCGCATCCTCAATGGTGGTAATATCTGCCTTCGGAAACAATTGATGGATCAGCGGAATGTCTTCATCAATCACATAATCTGAGTTGGCTCCACGGATAAACAGAACGGGTTTCTCAAAGGTCTGTGATGTATCGATGGGGCGAAAGACCTCCTCCAGGTTTTCCCTTATCACTTCCAGGTTGATGCGCCACCCAAGGGTACTCCGGTCTTTCCAGTAAAGGTTTTTTTGTAAAAATTGCCTGAGGCGTACATTGGGGATGGCTTCCCGGAGGGCCTCAATAACCTCATGGCGACTCTCATAAGCGGGAAGGTCAATGGCCAGCAATTTATCGATGATGCCTGTATGCACATCGCCGTGATCCGAGGCCGCGGGGCTCATATCAGCCACCACAAGGCTGCGTACACGCTCCTGATAATCGAGGGCAAACTGCATGGACGTTTTTCCACCCATGGAATGCCCGACCAACACAGCCTCTTCGAGCTCATGTGCATCGAAAAACTCCAGCAGGTCATCCACCATGGCCACATAGTTAAAAACTTCACTGTGCCCTGAACGGCCATGATTGCGCTGATCGGGAACCACCACATAAAAGCCTTCATCCGCCAGTTGTCTGGCAATGGATCCCCAGTTATCCGACATGCCGAACAGGCCATGCAGGATTACCATGGCCGGGTTGGTATTTTCTCCGTATGTTCTGTAAAAAAGCTCCATAATTAACATATGACCCACCAGTAACATGTGACCCCTTCGGGGTCAGAAAGCAGGTACTCGCTGCCGTCGTTAGTAACATTTGACCCCTTCGGGGTCTAACCTTCTACCCTCTAACTTCTACCTTCCAGCTTCTACCTTCCAGCTTCTACCTTCCAGCTTCTATCCTCTTCCTTCCATCTTCCACCTTCCAGCTTCTACCCTCTACCTTCTACCTTCTACCTTCTTCCTTCTTCCTTCTTCCTTCTTCCTTCCAGCTTCTACCTTCTACCTTTTAACTTCCAACTTCCAGCTTCTACCTTCCAACTTCCAGCTTCCGCCTTTTTACCCTCTACCTTCTATCCTCTACCCTCTACCTTCTTCCTTCCAGCTTCCACCTTCTAGCTTCTATCCTCTTCCTTCAAGCACCTCAAATACAGCTGAATGGTATTCTGCAATCCGAAATAGAGGGCATCGGCAATCAGCGCATGGCCGATGGACACCTCCTGCAGGTGGGGCACATTGCCGGCAAAGAAAGCCAGGTTGTCCAGGTTCAGATCGTGGCCGGCATTCAGTCCCAGGCCAACTTCATGGGCAACCTCCGCGGCTTCAGCAAACGGTTTCACGGCAGCAACCTTATCCTCCGGGTATTGCACGGCATACGGCTCGGTGTACAGTTCAACCCTGTCAGTCCCCACCCTGGCAGCTGCCCTGATCATTTCAGGATCTGTCTCAATAAATAGTGAAGTCCGGATTCCCTGGTCTTTCAGCTCCCTGACCACTTCCTTCAGCAGGTCATGGTGCTTAATGGTATCCCACCCCGCATTGGAGGTCAGTGCATCCGGCGGGTCAGGCACCAGTGTAACCTGGGCAGGTTTGACCTTGCTTACAAGATCCAGGAAACTGCGCGACGGATAACCCTCGATATTGAACTCGGTGGTCAGCACAGGTTTGAGATCCAGGACATCCCGGTAACGAATATGTCGCTCATCGGGACGGGGATGTACCGTAATGCCCTCTGCTCCGAACCGTTCACAATCCTGTGCAGCCTTGATTACATCGGGAATATTGCCTCCGCGCGCATTTCGCAGTGTGGCTATTTTATTGATGTTCACACTCAGTCTGACCATAGCTCATTTTTTGACAAAGCTATAAAATTATTACTCAAAAATTAATTATCTTCACAGTATAAAAATTACGGAAACCATGCGTGCCAAAGACATCCTCAGTAAACTGGTGATCCCGCTGAAGCCCTCCGACACCGGCAGCCTTGCACTGAACTGGATGGAGGAGCTCGGCGTAACACATTTGCCGGTGGTTCAGGATGAAAAACTGCTGGGCATGGTCAAAAGTGCTGACATTTACGGGATGGATGATCCGGATGCGCCCATCGGAACTGACAAGCTGCCGCTGAACCGTTCATGCGTGTATGCCGATCAGCATTTTTTTGAAGTACTCCGAATGGCGGCAAACGAAAACCTCAGTGTTGTTCCCGTTCTTGACACGAATGAAAATTACCTGGGAACCATCACCCACTGGGAAACCATATTGTCGATGGCCAACTTCACATCGGTAAAACAACCGGGAGGAATCCTGGTACTTGAAGTAAGCACCCAGGAATATGCCCTGAGTGAAATTGCAAGGATTGTAGAGGCCAATGACGCCAAAATACTGAGCGTCAGCGTGAGTTCTCCCCCAGAGAGTACCCGTCTGGAAGTCACCATCAAAGTCAGTGTAATGGATCTGTCCAGCATAATCCAGACTTTTAACCGGTATGACTATATCATCAAGGCATCCTTTGCCAATGAAAATCAGTACGACACATTGCTCAGTGAAAGGTATGAATCGCTGATGAAGTATCTTGATATTTAGGCTTTCCTGCATCATGACACCGATCAAAACAATATTTCTCCTGGTGCTTCTGGCGCTTGTCTGGAATGGGCTCAGGGCGCAAACCGACGACTCTGCCGGTGATCAGCCACCTTGTTTCGAGCCGCGCTTGCGGCTTGACCTGGCAGATACCATATTTGCAAGTCATGTCGATGTTCATATCAGGGAAATCATCCTGGATGGAAACAGGCTGACACGCGACCGGATCATTCACAGGGAACTGCTTTTTCAGCCCGGAGACAGTCTTCCGGCCCAGAAATTCGGCCGGCGCCTTGAGGCAGGAAGGCTGAACCTGATGAATACGGCTCTTTTTAATTTTGTGGAAACCGAGGTTGATCATTCCGGTTTCCCGGACCTGGTGGTCACCTATAGTTTCGTGGAAAGGTGGAATATCTGGCCGGTTCCGGTCTTTGAGCTTGATGAACCCAACCTGAATCAATGGCTGGAAGATCCTTCTTTCTCCAAATTCAATTACGGCATCCGTGCAGTCGCCACCAACCTTACAGGGCGCAATGAGCGATTTCAGCTTCAGGCCAAAATGGGCAACGTGCAGAGTTTCAATCTTTTACTTTACACCCCTTACATCAACCGGGATCAAACCATCGGTCTGGGATTCCGCTACGGCATGAACAGAACCAGGGAACGCGCCTATTCAACCGTCAACAATGAACGGCAATTCCTCCGCCTCGACAACGGCTATGTGGCAAACGAGTACTTCGTAGCCGTCCACACAAACATCCGTCCCAAATTATACAACAATCACCGTTTTGCATTGGGCTATCATTATCACCAGTATTCAGACACCCTTCTGACACTTAACCCCCGGTTCGGGCCGGGTGGCCGAAACGAGTTTTCCTTTTTCAGCGCCAGCTATGAGTTCAGCCGCGACCGCAGAGACATTGTGGCGTATCCTCTTGACGGGTTTTTTTATAAGGTGGGGGTTGAAAGAAAGGGTTTCGGACTGCTCAGCGATGAAAACATGGATGTTACCTCGCTGGAAGCAGAAGTTCAGCAATACATCGGCATTGCGCCGAGGTGGTACACCGCCTGGAGTGCAAAAGTTAAATGGAGCGAAGGCAGCACCCTTTCATATTTCGACCAGGAAGGACTTGGTTACCTGCACTCACTCGTTCGTGGGTATGAAAACTACATCATTGACGGACACCGTTATTTCGTTCTCAAATCAAACCTCAAGTACGAACTCATCCCTCAACAGGTCATACAACTGCCATTCATTCCTTCAGAAAAATTTTCACTGATCCACTATGCCCTTTATGCCAACTTCTTTGTGGATGCAGGTTTTCTGACAGACAAGCTGTTCAGTGAAAACAACCCGTTTTCAAATGAATGGCTCGGTGGCGCAGGCTTTGGCCTTGACCTGGTTACCTACTACGACAATGTATTTCGCACCGAGTTTACCATG
>PWIY01000102.1 GCA_003560215.1 Bacteroidales bacterium
ACCCCCAGATCATGAGAAATGAACATCACCGACATCTCATGCCTTTTCTGCAATCGCTGCAGCAAATCAAGGATGTCTTTCTGTACGGTAACATCGAGTGCTGTGGTTGGTTCATCCGCAATGAGCAATACCGGATCACAAGCCATCGCCATGGCGATCATCACCCGTTGCTTTTGCCCCCCCGACAACTCATGCGGCCAGGCCCTGTATATTCTTTCCGGCTGAGGCAGGCGCACCTCACCAAACAGTTCAAGGGCTTTTTTCTTTGCGTCGGAAGCATTGCTCCGGCGGTGCCACAATATGCTTTCTGCCACCTGCTGGCCGCAGCGCTTTACCGGATTCAGCGAAGTCATCGGTTCCTGAAAGATCATGGCCATATGGCGACCCCGCACTGACTGCATCTCATGATCTGACAGCTCCGGCAAGTTGACCATGCCTCTATCCGGGTGATCAAACCAGATCTCTCCGGATCTGATGCGCGCCGTACTTCTGCTGAGCAAGCGCATCACAGCAAGTGCCGTGACAGATTTTCCCGATCCGGATTCACCCACCAGTCCAAGTACCTCGCCGGGAAAAACCTCCAGTGAAACGCCTTCAGTGGCAGGGACTATTTCATCACCGGTGTCGAATTCAACCGACAGGTTTCTGATGGATAACAGCGGATTATTTTTCATCATGTGGAGTTAAAGTATCACAAACTTACAAAATATGACTGTCTGCCGGTGAATATTCTTCCGGCAATGCACGAAGCAATAAAGAGAAGCGTTATCTTTGTGATCGTAAAAAAAAAAGAATTTCATCAAACAAGAATCATGATTATGAAGAACTTGTCCTTATCAGTGATCCTGGCAGTCCTTTTTCTCGCATCCTCCTGCGGCCCGAGGCAGGAGCAGGCAGAAGAAACAACCGAACCCCTTATGGAGGAATTGATCTCCGAAACCCATCAGGCTTTTTTCAACAACCTGTCCAGGTTGTGCGGGGAATCTTTCAGCGGAGAGCAAATTTACCGGAGTCATCATGCCTCAGGTTGGGAAGGCATCGAGATGACCATGCATGTGGAAGTCTGTGAAAGCGACCGGATTCTGATCCCGTTCCATGTGGGTGAAGACCAGTCGAGGACCTGGATGTTCATCATTGAAGATGGAAGCCTGCGTTTCCGCCACGACCATCGTTATCCTGACGGAACCCCTGAGGATGAAACGCTGTATGGTGGTTACGCCGACGATTCCGGCACAGCTTTTGTACAACATTTTCCGGCCGACCAATATACCGCTGACCTGATTGACGGAGGGGAAGGGAATGTGTGGACGGTCAGCATGGATGAAGCCTTTACCACGTTCACCTATCGCCTGGAAAGGGATGGTGAAAAGCGCCTGCGGGTTGATTTTGACCTGACGAACCCATTGTAAATCAAAGATGAAGGAAAACACAGAACCCAAACTAAAAGAAACTTACCGGAACGCAATACAGGAGAAGGAACAGGAAAATAACGCAGTCCTTCCTGATGGCAGGAGGTTGTTCTACAAAATATATCCCAACTCCCCTGATGCCCCTTGGGTAACACTCATCCATGGTGTCGGAGGGAGTTCCATCATCTGGTTCAAACAGATCCGTGAATTTTCGAAGCATTTCAATGTGCTTGTGGTTGACCTTCGTGGCCACGGACGTTCACGCGACCTGTTTTCCGCATATATGGGGAAAGAATACACTTTTGAGGACATCAGCCTGGATGTACTGCAGGTGCTGGATCACCTGAACATCAAAAAAAGCCATTTCATGGGGGTTTCGCTGGGAACCATATTGATCCGTGTAATTGCCGAAATGGATCCCGGGCGGGTCGAGTCAATGACACTGGCCGGAGCCATTACCCGTTTGAACATTCGTTCCCGCTTCCTGGTATGGGTGGCGAAGGTATTCAAGCCTGTCATTCCATTTATGTGGCTTTACCGCTTGTTCGCGAGGATCCTGATGCCAAACAAACGTCACCGGGAAAGCCGTTATCTTTTCATTAAAGAGGCGCAAAAACTTTACCGCCGTGAGATCAATCGCTGGTTTAAGCTCCTGAAAGATGTCAACCCATTGCTGCAATACCATGTGGAGCAAAACCCGAAAATCCCGACACTATACCTGATGGGTGATGAAGACCACCTTTTTCTGCAACCTGTAAAGGAACTGGTGAAGGAAAACAAGATGGCATCGTTGATCACCATAGAAAATTCGGGGCATGTCTGCAATGTGGATCAGCCCCTTGTGTTTAACCGGCATGCCATAGAGTTTCTGAAACAAACCAACGCTGCCTAGTTTTCGCAAACAAATGAGCACCCCGCACATCATACGACTCACCAAGGAGTTTCATTTTGAAGCAGCCCATGCCCTGTGGAATTATGATGGCCCCTGCAGAAACATCCACGGGCACAGTTATCGCCTGTTCGTAACTGTCAGGGGGAAACCTGTAACGGATGAGAAAAACCCCAAACAGGGCATGCTGATCGATTTTTCTGTTCTGAAAAAAATTGTCCATGAGCTGATCATCGAACCCTTCGATCACGCACTGATGATCAATGCGGACACCCCTCACCTTGACATGGTCAAAGACAGCGGACTTTACGGAAAACTGACTCCCCTCCCCTACCAGCCAACCTGCGAGAACATGATCCGGGATTTTGCCTTAAAGATAAGCAGGGCCCTGCCGCAGGGGGTAGAGCTTTACGCTCTACGGTTGCATGAAACGGCCACTTCCTATGCAGAATGGTATGCCGAAGACAACCCGGAAGATACAGCAGGCTGAGCCTTGTTACTGAAACAGGAAACGATAGCTGAGCCTGATGCTGTAATTATCGCTGAAACGCGGCATGGCATGAGGGCCGTAACGCACCATAAACTCAAGCCCGAGGCTGGAAAAACCTGAACCTGTCAGATCGAGAATGGCAATACCAGACTCCAGGAACCCTTTATTCATTGATTTCACATCCACTTCCTGATGTGTTTCAGGAGCATCCAGGCTGCCGATGCCCGCATTGGTCCGCAACACGAACTGAGGCCTGAATGATGTACCGCGATAAAGCAGATTCTCAAAGTTGTGGTACCAGAAAACTGCGACATAGCGATCGGACACAAACTCATCCATCCGCATGGTGGAAAAAGCCTCCGGAGTGGTTATGGCAAACCTGCTATAAGCCGACAGAGCAGTAAAATGCCTATCCAGGGGAGCCAACCCCGAAAAATAGCCGGCCCTGATCGTCCATTGCTGGGTACCCAGCATCCTCAGCGGGAAAGAATGCCGGAACAACCCTTCAACCCGCCAGTAGCTGTACTCACCCTGAAAAATACCGTCCATCCCACGGCTGACATTGAGTTTCCAGACAGGAATGTCGCTGCTGAACCGCATGATCTGACGGGGAGTCAGGATGAACTGCTCACCGTAAGCCAGACGGAACCGGATCCCCGCCTCAAAATACCGGGACACATCCCGCCTGTCGTCCATTTGCGCATCCGGTGGTTCAAAAAAGTACCCATCTTCGTACCTGACCCGCTCAAACCCCACATAAGGTTTTACGGTGAGAAAATTCCGAAGACCCAGAAACCGGACCCAGAGCTCATGCCTCTCTGTCATGTCAAGGGTTTCCAGGAAATAACTGCGTAAATTCTGCGGGGACAGCAGCCCCCCTGTGCGCAGGAATTCGCTTCCCCCTCTTTCTTCCACATCAAGGCTGTAGGCATACCCCAGCCGGAAATCCCGTAACCTGTCAATGAGTACACTGCCGCCTCCGCCATATTTAAGTTTCTGATCGCGGAAACCGTAGGCGACCTTTCCGTGCAACTCCACCCTGCGGGAAAAGGCGTTGTTGGTGCGGAAAGAAAACCCGGGCCTGAAACCCTCCCTGGCATTGTATCCCAGAAAATCCGCCAGCGGAAAATCAAGGCCTCCGCGCCGAAGCGCTCCCCCGAACAAGGTCTGCAAACGCTCAATCTGTCCGTCCAGGTCCTGCTCACGGCCAATACTGTCCAGGTAGTGATAGGTGTTTTGGTCGCGCGCTGACAGGCTGTCGCGGCGGTAGGTATTCCAGAACGCTTCGTCATCTACAATGGTTTCGTCGGAAAACTCGACGTGGAAAGGAGAAAAGTCACGGCGGCCCAAAGGCGGATCGATGACAATATCAGACAAATATGTGCGTCCCTCCCCGATCACCCTGAAGTCCTGCATGCCTTCAATATTCAGCAACTCAAAATCCGTATTCAGCTGAACGGGAAACCAGTGTTCACCGTCAACCATGGCATAATTCTGCTGAATCCTGATCCTGGCATTGCCCTGCTGACCGGCCGGTTCAGCGATCACAGACTGCAGTGCCCAGCCCCGGCTGCTCACATTCATCACACCTTCCAGACCACTGAAGTTACGGCCTCTGCCGGGTCTGTACGAAATGACATACACCGTATCGGTATCCGAATAGATGGAGTCTTCCAGGTTAAAGAAATACCGGTTGGTGCTGCCCGGGGCAAGAGGGCTCAGGTAACGGTTGTCGGTGATGTGGATATAGTCTTCGTAAAATGAAAAGGATTGCATCTGTGATATCAGGATGGCAAATAAAGGGTGTTGCAGCCCGGAGATCCTGGATGCCAGTACGGTTTCATTGCTGCGGTCAGGGAAACGGAATCTTCGTTCTGTTACGGTCTCCATCAGGAAAAAATGACGCTCCTCCAGGTATCTCGACAAACGACTGGTGGCGGTATCTGCCGCGGCAGGCAATTGTTTCCGGTCTTCGTCAAAGGCTCCGGTAAACACAAACTTATTGTAAGACGTATAGGTAAAGGAACTGTTTTTTTCAGGATTGTTTTGGTCACGCCGGGCCTGCACCTTTTCAATGATCCTGTGTGCAGGGTTTTCGCCGGGCACCACCACCACCTCACGAAGTTCGACCGCTTTACGGCGGAGCCGGATTTCATGAAAACCGACCCCTGCAGCAGCCGGCTGATAGGACTTTCCCTCATACCCCACATAACTGAGCTGCAACCTGGCATCCGGATCCGGAAGGGAAAGCTCAAAGAAGCCGTCTATATCCGTCATGGCGCCCCGGCGGCTGTCATTGATCACGATGTGAACAAAGGCAAGCGGTTCGCCGGTATCTGCATCCCTGACACGGCCCTTAACCACCTCATCAGTTTCATCCGGGGCAAACCACACAGCCGGAGAACCTGTAAGAATCCCCGGCAAAAGGGCCAGCAAAAAACACAATATCCGCATCCGTCAAATTTAACAAATTGACCGAAAAACCGCATTCTTTTATTTTTTGAGTAAAAATGTATTAATTTTGTATAAATCAAAAGCATATACACAATTTTGGAAGCGTCACCCGAATCCATTTCATCCCCGGAAATACCACTGTCAGCGCTTACCGATCTGCTTTCCGCCGATACATTTTTGGGCATTGGTGCCATGCTGGTTCTGCTTTTTTTCTCAGCCATGGTTTCAGGGTCAGAAATTGCCTTCTTTTCACTGACCCACTCCCACTTTGAGAAGATCAGAAAAGGGAGCAAACCCCACAACCATAAGATTCTTGCTCTCATGGAGCGACCCAATCGCCTGCTGGCCACCATACTGATCACCAACAATGTGATCAACATCGCAGTCATTGTCCTCTCAACCATCGTTTTCCGGCCGTTATACCAGATGGAGCTCCATCCGGTCCTTGCATTTCTGATACAAGTGGCGCTGGTCACCTTCCTGATCCTGCTTTTTGCAGAGGTTTTGCCAAAAGTTTATGCATCCAGGAACCCCCTGCGTTTTTCTTCCGTTATGGCACCCCCGCTGCTGGCCCTACGGAAAATATTCCATCCGCTCAGTTCGTTGCTGGTTAAAACCACCCACATCATTGACAAACGGATGGAGAAAAAAAGGCCCAACCTGAGCATGCATGAGTTGTCGCACGCTTTGGAGATCACCAGTGATGAAACCACCACCGAAGAAGATAAAAAGCTGCTTCGTGGCATTGTCCGCTTCGGGAATACCTTCGTCCGCGAAATCATGAAGTCGCGGGTAGATGTGGTGGCCGTAGAATACACCACCCCTTTCCGCCAGCTGATTGCGATCATCCAGGATGCAGGCTACAGCCGCATCCCCGTTTATCGCGAAAATTTTGACAACGTGGAGGGAGTGCTTTACATCAAAGACCTTCTTCCGCATCTGGAAAAAGACAATGATTTCGAATGGCAGAAGCTCCTGCGTAAAGGCTTCTTTGTGCCGGAAAGCAAAAGGATCAATGATCTGCTGAAAGAGTTCCAGGAAAAAAAGATCCACCTGGCCATCGTGGTGGACGAGTATGGAGGCACATCCGGTTTGGTTACCCTGGAGGATATTCTGGAAGAGATTGTCGGAGAGATCAATGATGAATTTGACATTGAAGAGGCCGTATACTCAAAGGTAGACAGCAACACCTATGTGTTTGAAGGAAAAACCCTTCTGAAGGATTTCTGCAAAATCACCGGGGTGGAAGATTCGGTATTTAACGAGGTGAAAGGAGAGGCCGACACCCTTGCGGGGCTGATCCTTGAGATCAAGCAGGAGATTCCGTTCAAGGGGGCCAGGATCAGATACGGGCGTTTTGAATTTGAGGTGGAAGGCGTTGATAAAAGACGAATCAAACAATTAAAAGTAAAAATCAAGGAGCCGCAATGATCAGGTTTATCCGCATCACTGTTTTTTTCCCGGTCATCTTAATGTTTCTGTCTTTATCCTGCCAGCGGGGCGACTCCCCGAAGCCCAGGGCTTACTTCCGCATTGCCCTGCCCGAAAAATCCTACCAGTATTTTGACACTGTGTACCCCTATCGTTTCGAATACCCTGAATATGCAACCTTTGAGCCCGACACTGCAGAACCTTACTGGGGGGATATCGTGTTTCCCGAATTCAGCGGCAGGATACACCTGAGCTACAAACCGGTAAAAAACCCTGACGATCTGGCCGGCTACTTTGAGGATGCAAGGACATTTGTGCACCGGCACATCCCCAAGGCAACAGCCATCCGGGATGAGATGTTTGTACATGAAGAGCAGAATGTGTACGGGATGCTTTTTCACAT
>PWIY01000212.1 GCA_003560215.1 Bacteroidales bacterium
CCAGGATGCCTTCGCGCATATTCAGGGTGGTAATGAACCCGAGCACTTCGACCTTTGAAAGACTGAACCACGAGTTGTCACCAATTTTGAATGTAAGGTACAACCAGTTGGGCCAGTTTACCAGGTCTTCATTCTCAATGACACGGTCTTTTATTTTGGACTTCATCCGGTTATAGCCACCGGCAAGGTAGGTTCCCGGGTAATTATAGTCATTGTCCTTTTCCATTTCCAGGGCGCCCCGGGTGACAAAATAGCCATTACCCAGAGCACACAAGGCTTCCTGCAATGGATGAGATTTTTCTTCCCACTTTTCGTATTCAATCATCCAGTTCTTATCCATAACACAAACTCTTTAATTCTTTATTGATCCAGAAATACCTCAAACAGGCGGCGGACCTGATATACATCTTTCAGGCTGTACTTTGCTGCAGTCTTTTGTCCGCGATTCTCCACCAGGATTCCGATCCCCTTTCCCTGCAATGCCCTGAAGGCATCCTCATCTGTTACATCATCACCGATAAAAACAGGAATCACATCCTCTTTCTGATCCAATCCGAGGGCTTCCATGATCCACAACACAGCTTTCCCTTTGTGCCAGTCAATATCGGGTTTAAGCTCCAGCACCATTTTGCCCTCTCCCCTTTTCAACCCGTCAAACTGATCCAGCATCTTATCCGCCACTTCAAACACATACGGAACAGCACTTTCCCGGGCATTCCGGTAATGAATCGCAATGGCATAGCGCTTCCGGTCGATCTGCACACCCTCTGCCTTATCTGCAAACAATTTGTGAAGTTCTTTTTCAACCTGATCCAGCAGTTCCACTATTTCGCCTGCTTTTTCATGTTCCTTATAAAGATCGTCAGGTCCGGAAATCACAAAGCCGTGGCTGCCTGAATAAATGATGTCTTCCAGCTGAATGAAGTTTTTAACATCGTCCAGGTCCCGACCTGTAACCACAGCGACGGTATTGCGGGCAGCAAGACGTCTGAGTGTATCCTTCATTTCATCAGATATTACAGCATCTTCCGGCCGCTGTACAATGGGGGTGAGTGTTCCGTCATAATCGAGAAAAAAAGCCGGGGTTTTCCCCGCAACTTCATCAAAAAAACGGCCATCTTCCTCAAAAACCATTGGTTTTGAGGACTGAAAGAATGATTGGATGCCATCATCAGTCAGGGAAAAACCCTCAAAGTCCTTGATGGCCATATCGGCTCCATGATCAAGCAACTCCTCCTCGTTGCCAAAGCGGGCCACCCCGACCACCAGGCCAAAAAAGCCTCCTGCACCTGCCTGCACACCCGATATGGCATCCTCAAAAACCACGCTTTTTGTAGGGCAGGCCTTCAGTTCAAGGGCCGCTTCAACGAAAATATCGGGATTGGGTTTCCCCTGAAGGCCTCTTTCTTCCGAAACTTTTCCGTCCACCCTGACATCAAACAACTGGTCGATCCCTGCTTTTTCAATGATCATTTTGCAGTTTTTGCTGGAAGAAACAATGGCGGTTTTGTAGCCTTCTTTCCGCCATTGACTGATTTTTTTCACCACATCCTGATAGATCTCCACGCCCTCTTCTTTTACGATCTTATTGAAGAGATCATTCTTTTTATTGCCCAGCGCGCAAATCGTTTCGTTTCCGGGCGGATCGTCCAGTTTACCAAAAGGCAGGCTGATGTCTCTTGAAGCCAGAAAGCTCTTCACCCCCTCATAACGCGGCTTGCCATCAATATACCGGGAGTAATCTTCAGGCCCGACAGGATCCTGTCCTTCAAGGGATTCAAAAAATTGATTAAACAGTTCTTCCCAGGCTTTTTTATGCGTGGAACGGGTTTGGGTGATAACCCCGTCGAGATCAAAAATTAGCGCATCTATATATGTTTTATTCATATGTTATAAATTTTTACACCCCAAAATATATGTTTACTGCAGCAGAATTATCATGCATTCCAGCTGGCCCCAAAAAGTTACACATCCCCGAAATACATACCCCCTGCCGCAAAATTGAACCTAAATATAATCATTTTATATGAAAAACCTCCGCAGGGCATCCGAAAGCCATGCCCGCGACTCCAACCCGGGGCTAAAAAATCTTCAGATTGTTTACAGCGCGAGACAAGCCACCTTTACAGGGCCGGGGCGGAGCTGAAAGTCAGGTCATCAGGAGCTGTGCAGCACAAATACGGGCAACACTTAAAAGGCCGGGGCGGAAATGCCAGTCACCTTCAAATGGCCGGACTGGCGTAAGGAAACAGGTCATCAGGCGTTTGCAGCACGAATGCCGGTCACCCTCAAAGGGCCAGTCCTGAGCAGAAAAGAAAAAATAAGATCAATCCTGATCTCCGGTCCCTTCCGGAAGGTCCTGTCTGATCTTCTGTAAAACTTTCAGCGGGATCACCATACATTCAGGATCTTCCCGCATGAAGACCTTGAGTTCCTGAACGGCCTTTTCATACATGTAAACATTCAGCAGGTTCCGGAGCTGTTGGCCGTCATCCGGAATGATGTTGCCGGTATGGGCCGTATCCGTATAAGCGGCAAGGAACTTTTCAGCCACCCGGTTGTACCATTGCTCCAGAACCTCCAATGGCTGATGACCTTCTGAGGGAACAAACTCCATTCTTGAAAAGTAACCCTTGTAGATGGAAAAGTGGAAAGAACTAAGCAATGAGGCCACATCCTTAACGGGGCTGTGTTTAATCCGGCGCACACTCCATTCACGCTCCAGTTCACCTTCAAAATTGATGAACTTGAAATCCTTGCCCGTAAACAGCACCTTATCAAGCTTATAATTTCCATGTACACGGATTTTCATGCCGTCAATTTTTCCGTTTTCAAGTACGGAGCGGGTGGCCGACAAAAAGATTTCTTCTGAATCAAGTATTTGCTTTAGCAGATCATGATATTTTTCAGGTATATCTGCCGCTGACCTGATTTCATTGAAGGTTCTGCGGGTGAAGGTCCTCAATGACTGGTACAGCGACTTCTGATAAAGCAATGAAAACTTCTCCGGACGGAACTGAAAGTCATCTTTGAGGGAGGCAAGTGCCAGATGCATTTCGGCCGTTCGCTGCCCGAGCAACGAAATCATTTCCAGGTAGAAAGGATCGATGAATTCATCGGGCAATACTTCACCTGAGCCGGTAACCGGACTGTATTTTTCCCTTTCCGAAAGCAGTTTGTCAAAAAAGCCCTCGATGGAAGTCTGGGTCATATCCCACGCGGTCTCCACATTGGGGATGAGCTCCATAAGTAATCCCACAGAGGTGTTTTCCATTTCGGGGCTCTTGTATTCAAGCCTTCCGAGATAGGAAGGAATGTGGGTGAAGCTGGTATGGCGGGTCAGGTTCTTCATGATCTCCACTTCAGGGTTTTCACCCTCCTGCGGACTGCGGTAAATCTTCAGAAAGAAACTGTCTCCGTATACGATGGATGAGTTGGTATGCTTGGAAGTAATCAGATGGGGTGTGAGACCGCCACCTTCGGCAAGCAACTTCTTCAGGCGGCTGCCCGACTTACCCTTGATGACCCCGTTGAAACCTTTGAGCTGTGAACGTCTGCGCAAAAGATCAAACAAAACATCGTGCAGTTTTTTGTCGACCGCACCATCATAAATAAAGCCCTCTGTTCCGTCAATCACCAGCGGGGAGATCACCGAGTCAGGATAATGTGCCCTGATTCTGCTGGCGTGGTTGTTGAGCGCAAGTGACACAGGCATCAGGTAAATATCATTGGCAGCTTCAATCAGATCCAGCCGGACAATGAACAACCAGGGTGAACCCGGACCGTTCTGCACACGGATCGCATCTAGCACTTCAATGTGCCGAAGTTTTCTGCTGTCTCCGCGGAACCACTTAATCTGGACAAGATAGTCATACAGGCTGTTCTTCACCGTATTACGGAGTTCTTCTGTCATCTGGTCCCAGTCTTTCTGACTGAAATCCTGTCGTTGCTTTTCACGGGCAATTTTCGGGAACAATTTTTTGCCGGGAGGCCTTAACTCAAACCAGAAGTAATTCTTGAACTGCATGGAAAAAGACCAGGGCTCATCAGATATCACAGGAAATTCATTGCGACTGAAAACCTCTACCGGGGTGTTTCCGGCAAAATCGGATAGATCCAGTTCCACATGCTGAGAGTAGCGCGACAGATTTACCACAACCAGTATGGTTTCCTCTTCGAAGGAACGGATAAATGCCAGTATTTTCGGATTGCTGGTGTTGACAAACTCCAGGGAACCCCGGCCAAAAGCCTTATACTGACGCCTTTTTGCGAGAACCCTTCTTTTCCACCACAGGAAAGAGGACGGGTTTTTCTCCTGGTTCTCCACATTGACAGAAGTATAATGATAATGGGGATCAATGACCAGTGGCAGAAAAAGCTGCTGGGGATCCGCATTGGAAAACCCGGCGTTTTTATCGGGTGACCACTGCATGGGTGTCCGGACACCGTCCCTGTCGCCCAGGTAGTAGTTATCCCCCATCCCGATCTCATCCCCGTAGTAAATTACAGGGGTTCCGGGCAACGACAACAGCAGCATATTCAGCAACTCGATGGTTCTCGTATCGCCGCCAAGTAAAGGAAACAGTCGCCTGCGAATACCCACATTGACCCTTTTTCGCGGATCATCTGCAAATGCCCTGTACATGTAATCCCGTTCTTCATCGGTTACCATTTCAAGGGTCAGCTCATCGTGATTGCGCAAAAAAGTGGCCCACTGACAATTATCCGGGATATCCGGAGTTTGTTCCAGGATGTCCACCACCGGGAAACGGTCTTCCATCCTCAGGGCCATAAACAACCGGGGCATTACCGGAAAGTGAAAGGCCATATGGCATTCATCGCCGTCGCCGAAATATTCACAGGCATCATTGGGCCACTGGTTGGCCTCGGCCAGCAACAAACGGTCATCATACCGGTCATCCACATATTTGCGAAGTTTTTTCAGGTAAGCATGGGTTTCGGGGAGGTTTTCGCAATTGGTTCCCTCAGCTTCGAAAAGATAGGGAACAGCATCCAGCCTGAAACCATCAACCCCTATCTGAAACCAGAAATCCAGTACCTTGAAGATCTCCTGCTGTACCCGTGGGCTTTCAAAATTCAGGTCGGGCTGATGCGAATAAAACCGGTGCCAGTAATATGCCCCTGCCACATGATCATAGGTCCAGTTTGACACCTCGAAGTCCTGAAAGATAATACGGGCGTCAGCATATTTTCCGGGATCATCGCTCCACACATAAAAATCGCGTGCCACACTCCCCGGCCTGGCTTTTCTGGCACGCTGAAACCATTTATGTTCGGATGAAGTATGGTTCAGCACCAGTTCTGTAATTATGCGCAGTCCACGTTGATGCGCTTCTTTTACAAAGCGCTTGAAATCAGCCAGGGTTCCGTAGTCAGGATGAATGGCGGTAAAGTCTGCAATGTCATATCCCCCGTCACGCAAAGGAGAAGGGTAAAAAGGCAGCAGCCAGATGGTATTGACCCCGAGGTTTTTGATATAATCCAGCTTCCTGACCAGCCCTTTGAAGTCACCTATACCGTCCCCGTCGCTGTCATAAAATGACCGGACGTGCAACTGGTAAATGATTGCATCTTTATACCACAATGGCTCTTTTTTAACTGTCATAAACAATACGGATAATGTGAAAAAAAGGTTGACTATAGCGGCATACAGGCCTGATATTCCGCTGATCATGAAAACAATGCCCTGACATTGCTGACTCCTGCAAAGTTAAAAAACTTCTGCTGCATTTAACCTGTCCGCATCAGGAAAGAAATATGGCCTTACAGGTCAGAACCAGGCCCCGGTAAAAAGTGTTGGAGGCAGATCCCGGCATACCCTCCGGAAGCAGGTCAGAACCGGTCAGCATGGCAGCAAAAAAAAGGGCCCACCCGGAGGCAGCCCCTTTTCCATCCACCAAAACCAACCCAATCAGTTTACATTGAAGTTCCTGATATTATATGTAAAGGTTAACATGAAAAAGCGGTTCAGTACATTGGAGCGCAAATCTTCCACGTAATTGCTGCTGACATTTCGCTGCACACTTTGATTCTGATTCAGCATATCGTATACACCGAGTGTAAGTTCTGCCTGCTGATTGGAAAGAAATTTGCGCCCGAGGTTCATATTCCACAGCCAGTAGTTTTCATTGAAATCATCACCAAGGCCGCTGTAGTATAAATTATTCACATCATTGCGCCACACCCATCCGTCAAGGAATATCCAGTTGAACTGCAGCCGGTTTACATGGTAAAAATAATTGTTGTCCAGGTCAGGCCTGAGGGTATTTTCCACAATGTTGTAATGCAGGTTGTAAGAAACACTGAAATCCAAATTCGGACTGATGTTGCTGCTCAGCACCACACCGCCGTTGGGGCTGTATGAGCGGGCAATATTTTTCTGGTTGTTGATCAGCCCCGGGGTACGGGTATAGGCCAGCCCGGCCGTGACATTCATATTGCTCCGGATAAAACTCAGCGGAAAGCCGTAATTAACCATGGAACGGACATTTGCATGGCCACTCAGGTTTACCGGCCGGGTAAACTGTGCCCCGCGGGGCAGTTTGTATCCGTTGTCCAGAACGGTGTCAGCAGGCGCAATAAAGGTGGAGTTCCCGATGAAGTTGTTGGTCACATTGCCGAATACAAAAGCAAAAAAGGTTCTGGAATCCACCAGGTTGGTATGGTTATAACGGGCCGTCAGAAAGTGGCTGTAACTCTGCTCCAGATCAGGGTTTCCACTACTGAGCAACAAGGGATTGGAATTATCGACCACATCCTGCAGTTGTGTGGCAGAGGGGGCATTGGTAAATGTTCGGTACATCAGGCGCAGCGATTTCTCCCTTGAAAAAGTATAATTGAATTGCAGCATGGGAATCACATTCCGGAAAGAATGTTCCACCTCCGCATCGTAAGGGAGTTTTTGTTCGGAAGTCAGGTCGGCCTGCTGATAAGACACTTCAGCCAGAAAATTGTAATCCTCACCCCTCATGCGGTAGCCAATACCGACACGATTGGTAAGGTATCCGTTTGTCAGTGAACTCGACAGATC
>PWIY01000002.1 GCA_003560215.1 Bacteroidales bacterium
ATCCCCAGCATGAGCTGATGAAACAGCTGATGCATCCCGATTTTGGATTCGGAGGCATGATCGCCATCGATTTGAAGACAAGCGAAAAGGCATCCAGCCTGATGGAAGCCATGCAGCTGAAAGGGGTCGGATACCTGGCCGTAAGTCTTGGCTATTTTAAAACATTATTCAGCAATTCCGGCAAGAGTACTTCCAGTGAGGTGCCGGATGAGGTACAGGAAGAAATGGGTCTTTCAGAAGGGCTGATACGCTTTTCAGTCGGGCTGGACCAGGATATTGACCGGACCTGGGAAAAAATCCGGGAGTGTTTGAAATCACTGAATTATCTGTAATTTTTTTTCATAGCTCAATTCTGTTTTGTTTATCCCGCTCGGGCCTTTTATTCGGTGTTTTGGGGTTTAATCACGGCCCGAGCGGTTTTTTTCCGGTCGCATCAGACGATTCCCGGTCGCATCAGACGAAAAAAATAAAAAAAACACGACGACTTAACACTTTTTGTGTTTTTTTTTATTAACTTAAAAAACAAAAATGAGAATTTTGAGTTTAAATAATAGCAAGTGATTATGACAAGAGCCTGAAAAGGTTTTTCATATTCTTCATGTTGTTTTGGTTAGTTGATTGGTGGCCCCGGAGCACCGTTTGGTGCTCCGGGGTTTTTTTATCCTTAAGGTTGCTGGTTCATTCACATCCCTGTGAGTCCCCGAAGAATGTGAGTCCATGGAAATCCGGACCGGCTGACACGAAATGACTGAAATTGCCTATTCATTCATCAGGCGTTCGATGTCATCGGGTGCTTTCGGAATGGGTTTTCCCAGTACGCGGTATCCGTCTCCGGTTACAAGCACGTCATCCTCAATGCGTATTCCTCCCGTTCCGATGAAAGATTTCACTTCCTCATAATTGATAGATTCAGTGAATTTCTTTTCCTCTTCCCATTGCCGGATCAGCTCAGGGATGAAATAGACTCCCGGCTCAACAGTGAGCACAAAGTTTTCATTCAGTTTGCGCCCAAGCCGCAAAGCTCCCAATCCAAACATTTTTGATCGCTTGACCTCCTCATCATAACCAACGTAATCTTCGCCCAGATCTTCCATGTCATGCACATCAAGCCCGATCATATGGCCAAGACCATGCGGCATAAACAACGCGTAGGCGCCCTGTTCTACAGCCTGCTCAGGATCCCCCTTGATCAGCCCTAGATCTTTCAGCCCGCTTGCAATGACATTGGCGGCCAGTAAATGGATCCCCTTGTTGGTCACTCCGGGTCTGATGGCATTGATCGCCTTGGTTTCGGCCTGCAACACAATGTCATATACCGCCCGCTGCCGTTCACCGAACCGGCCACCCACCGGAGTTGTCCTGGTATAATCGGCCGCATAATGCATCGGGGTTTCCGCCCCTCCGTCCATTAAAAGCAAATGCCCTTCCTCCAGTTTGTTTTTGTGCGAATGGTTGTGCAATGTTTCGCCGTGCACAGAAAGAATCAGCGGGTAAGCCAGCATACCCCCGTGAGATAGTGCAATCCCCTCGACCACTCCTGCAATTTCACGTTCATACACACCTGGTTTGGCCATTTTCATCGCGGTTGTGTGCATCAGCTGAGTCACATCAGCCGCTTTCTCAATCTCAGCAATTTCCTGTGGCTCCTTCACCGACCGAAGGGCAACCACTGCCCTGATCAGCTCTTCGGAAACCTGCCCCTTTTGGGCATCCGGGCGAATATCAAGCAATGACTCCAGCATTATCTGGTTTTCTGCCCTGTAAGGGGGGAGAAAATGGATTTTCCTGCCATCCTGCTGCGCCTTTTTCAAGACCTCTTCAAGACGGCCAAAGGGAGCTGTTTTTGCTACACCCGCCTCACCGGCACGATCCTTCAGGGTTGGCTGTGGGCCCATCCAGATGATGTCATCCAGGGTAAAATCATCCCCGAAAAGAATATCTTCGCCGCTTTCTGTATCGATCACCCCTGCCAGCCCCTGCTGATCCAGGCCGAAGAAATACAAAAAGCTGCTGTCCTGACGAAAGCGATATATGTTACTTTTGTAATTCATGGGTGAATCCACATTGCCCGGAAGCAGCACAATTCCATTGCCAATCATTTTCCTGAGCTTATCCCTTCGCTTGATATAGGTTTCCTTGTCAAACATATTTGGTATTTTTGATTTATAATGATTTGATTCAATCCGTTTCCGTATGCCAGAAAACAAATTTACAATTTTGCAGCAAACCGATTTGCAGCAACCAGACTCCCGAAATCATCCGGCCCCGCCTGAAATTGCAGACAATGCATCATAAATGCATTATTCTGACTGACAATCAAAAATTTAGAATCTTTTCAAATAGGTGTTTAACTTTGGAAAAGTAAGCCAAACAACATATATTTGTTTATGTACGATGTCTGTATTTTTTATGCTAACCGTTAACTCATTCCCATGAAAAAACCGCCTGTTGCTATTGCTTCCCTAAGCCATAAATACATCATGGCCCTTGCAGGCATTTTCCTGATGCTGTTCCTGATCTCCCACCTGCTGACCAACCTGCTGATGCTGGCAGCAGACGGAGGCAAAGCCTTCGACAGGGCTGTTGAGCTACTGGGCCATCCGGCCGTAAAAATTGTGGAATACACATTGTTTGCTGCATTCCTGATTCACATCCTGCTGGGGGTGATCCTGCAGCTTATCAATTACCGTGCACGGCCGGTCAAATACAAAAAAGCGCCCCGTACTGAAATATCCACCTTTTCACGGTATATGTTCCATACCGGTATCATCATTTTTGTTTTTCTGGTCATCCATCTGATCAATTTCTTTTTTGTGAGGATGGGTTGGGCACCCCTTCCGGAAACAGCGGCCCATTCGCACGATTTCAGGCCGATGGCAGTGGCTTTATTTCAAAACCCCTGGTATTCGGGTTTCTATGTGATCAGCATGCTGTTCCTGGGCTTTCACCTGAAACATGGCTTTCAGTCTGCTTTCCAGTCGCTGGGTCTCAACCACACAAAATACACCCCGGCCATCAAAATCATAGGTACGCTGTACGCCATTTTCATCAGTGTCGGTTTTGCCATCATTCCCGTTTATTTTCTGTTTTTCTTTTCTTCCTGAACCTGCCATCCACAAATACCCTTTTAGCAATGCAAAAACTTAACGCCAAAATCCCCGAAGGTCCGCTGGCTGAAAAATGGAGCCGCTACAAAGCCGGCTTACGCCTGGTCAGTCCGGCCAACAAGAAAAAACTGGAAATTATCGTGGTGGGCACCGGCCTTGCCGGAGCATCTGCAGCAAGTGCCCTTGGTGAACTTGGATATAAAGTGAAGGCTTTTTGTTTTCAGGACTCTCCCAGGCGTGCACACTCTGTGGCCGCACAGGGAGGGATCAATGCAGCGAAGAACTATAAAAACGACAATGACAGCATCTACCGTTTGTTTTTCGATACCATCAAAGGTGGCGATTACCGCGCCCGTGAAGCCAATGTGTACCGGGCGGCAGAAGTCAGCAACCTGGTCATTGACCATTTCTCCGCATTGGGTGTGCCGTTTGCAAGGGACTACGGTGGATCACTTGACACCAGGTCGTTCGGAGGCGTTCAGGTTTCCAGAACATTTTATGCCAAAGGGCAAACGGGGCAACAATGCCTGCTGGGGGCATATTCTTCGCTGAACCGCCAGGTAGCCAAAGGCAACGTAAAAATGTTCCCCCGGCGCGACATGCTTGATCTGGTCATTACAGAAGGCAGGGCCAGGGGCATCATTACCCGCAACCTGGTTTCAGGGGAACTTGAAAGACATTCCGCTCATGCCGTGGTGCTGGCAACCGGCGGGTATGGCACGGTTTTTTATCTGTCCACCCTCGGGCTGGGAAGCAATGCATCCGCAGCCTGGAGTGCACACAAAAAGGGGGCATTGTTTGCCAACCCCAGTTTTATTCAGATCCACCCCACCAGCATCCCGGTGCTCAACGACTACCAGTGCAAACTGACCCTGATGTCGGAATCACTGCGCAACGACGGACGTGTGTGGGTGCCGAAAGAAAAAGGCGACAAGCGCCACCCAACAGAAATCCCGGAAGATGAAAGAGATTATTATCTCGAAAGACGGTACCCGGCTTTTGGGAACCTTGTTCCCAGAGACGTGGCATCAAGGGCGGCCAAAGAGCGCTGCGATGCCGGATACGGAGCGGGTGATTCCGGGCTTTCCGTGTACCTCGACTTCAAGGATGCCATCGAAGCCCAGGGAAAAAAGGCCATACAGGACAAATATGGCAACCTCTTTGAGATGTACGAAAAAATCACCGGCATCAACCCCTATACACAGCCCATGCGAATTTACCCTGCCGGGCATTACACCATGGGAGGGTTATGGGTTGATTACAATCTGATGACCACCATTCCGGGTCTTTTCGCCATCGGGGAAAGCAACTTTTCGGATCATGGTGCGAACCGTCTGGGGGCCAACTCCCTCATGCAATGCTCCGGCGATGGTTATTTTATTTTGCCCAATACAATCAGCGATTACCTGGCAGACGACATCCGCACAGGGAAGATTCCCACAGACCAGCAACCCTTTCAGGAAGCGGAAGAGGCCGTGAAGGAAAAAATCCAGAAGATCATGGCGATCGGCGGCACCCGGTCCGCCACATCCTTCCATAAAAAGCTGGGAAAGATCATGTGGGATCATTGCGGCATGCGACGGGATGCTGAAGGGCTCCGGAAAGGGAAGGAAATGCTCAATGAGCTGGAAGAGGAATTCTGGAAAGACCTCCGGATCCCGGGCAGCGACAAGGAGATCAACCAGGAGCTGGAAAAGGCCCTCAAAGTTGCAGACTTTTTTGAGGTGGGCCGGCTGATGTGCGAAGACGCCATTCAGCGTGAAGAATCCTGCGGAGCACATTTCCGGGAAGAGCATCAGACCGAAACAGGCGAAGCCAGACGCGACGACAAAAACTTTGCCTATGTGGCAGCGTGGGAATACAAAGGTCACAGGGAAAAACCGGAGGTGCACAAAGAACCGCTGCACTTTGAAAACGTTGAGATCAAAGAAAGAAGTTATAAATAAGCCTTTTTAAATCGGGAAAAATGAACGTCACACTTAAAATATGGCGGCAGCAAAATGCCCAGACGAAGGGAAAATTCAAGACCTACCCGCTCCGGGATGTTTCACCGGAGATGTCCTTTCTCGAAATGCTGGATTACCTGAATATGCAGTTGATTGAAAAGGGGGAGGAACCGGTGGCTTTTGAGCATGATTGCCGCGAAGGAATATGTGGCACCTGCGGTCTTTACATCAACGGCAGGCCCCATGGCCCCATGCGCAACACCACCACCTGCGAGCTGCATATGCGGGAATTTAAACACGGGGAGGTCATTTACATTGAACCCTGGCGGGCCAGGGCTTTCCCGGTACTGAAAGACCTCATTGTGGATCGCAGCTCATTTGAAAGGATCATGCATGCCGCGGGTTTTATCAGCACCAACACAGGAAGCGCCCCTGAAGCCAACAGCACCCCGGTAAGTAAGATCATTGCAGACAAAGCCTTTGATGCGGCCGTTTGCATCGGTTGCGGAGCCTGCGTGGCGGCCTGCAAAAATTCCTCAGCCATGCTTTATGCTGCGGCCAAGGTTGCCCAGTACGCCATGATCCCCCAGGGCAAGGTGGAGGCCAAAGAAAGGGTGGATAAAATGGTCCGGCAAATGGATGCGGAGGGATTCGGGTTTTGTTCCAACACCTATGGTTGTGAATTCGACTGCCCCAAAGGAATATCAGCCGATTTCATTGCACTGATGAACAGGGAGTTTTTCTCATCCAGGGTTTGCGGTCATAAGCAAAAATAGTCCACTTAAATGATTCGTTGACGGCCCGGCGTTAAAACGGAATTACCCTTCAGCCCATAGCAGGCGGTTTATTCCCGGAGATTCAAAAAAATATTTACTCAATTGTCAAAAAAACTGAAGGCAAACTGGTAGAGGAAACTAAAATATATTTATATATTTCGTACATTTGTAAAAATTAGCAACTTAACAGGTATTTTAAAACATACACATTATGGCAAAATCAACACTGGATCCGAAAAAACTGGAAGAGGCAGCCAGCAAGCTCAGGGCCATTGCCCACCCGATGCGGATCGCAATAATCGACCTTTTGGAAAAGAAAGAGCAAATGAATGTTACCGAAATTTACGAAACGCTGAATATTGAACAGGCTTCCGCGTCACATCATTTAAATATTTTAAAAACCAAAGGGGTTCTTGACTCAAGGCGGAGCGGAAAGAATACGTTTTATTTCCTGAAGCATGAGGCATTGAGTCAGATGATCGAATGCCTGAACCGCTGCCACTGATCAGACATTTTTATCAGGGAAAAACCAGAAAGCTGTCTTTGCACAAAGGACAGCTTTTGTTATACAATCCGGGAAATATGAACAGCAAGGATCATTACACGGAAGAAAATATCCGGCTTGCCGGATATTGCAAGGCACTTGCCCATCCGGCAAGAATCAGCATTCTTAAACTCCTGTTGTCTAAACAACACTGTATCTGCGGTGATATTGTCAAAGAGCTTCCCCTGGCACAATCGACCGTTTCGCAGCACCTGAAAGAACTGAAAAAGGCAGGGCTGATCCAGGGAAATATCACCCCACCGAAGGTCAAATACTGCATCAACAAAGAGAACTGGAACGAACTCCAGGAAGCTTTCAGGATTTTTCCAGGATAAGATATCCGCATTCCCACCCATTTATCCGTACTTCCATCGCGACACCCCAAAAAACCCAGATTTATCGGGTGAGCAGGTGCCGGCTCAAGCATATCCCAATCGAAAACTTTTTTTTCCAACTTATAAATCGTATTTTTGCGATATATAAATGTAAAATGGCAGAAATATGGAGATCAAAATACTTGGCAGCGGATGTGCCAAATGTAAGAAGCTGGCCGACAGTACAGAAACAACTATCAGAGAGCTTGGCCTGCAGGCTGATGTCATCAAGGAAGAAGACATGATGGCCATCATGTCTTCTTCCTTGATGACATCAGCCTGCAGGCCA
>PWIY01000381.1 GCA_003560215.1 Bacteroidales bacterium
GTCAGCCACGACTAACTGGAGGGGGCGTTAGCCCCCGACTAACTAAGAGAATATGGCAATATACAAACGAATCATGCTGAAACTCAGCGGGGAGTCCCTGGCGGGATCCGTGAAGCTGGGCATTGACGCAGATGCCCTCAACAGTTACGCCACAGATATCAGGGAGCTAACCGACCAGGGCGTGGAAACAACCGTTGTGCTCGGCGGCGGAAATATCTTCCGCGGGCTGCAGGGCGTTGCCAGCGGAGTAGATCGCGTGCATGGCGATCAGATGGGTATGCTGGCCACCATCATCAACAGCATGGCGCTGCAGTCGGCCCTGGAGGGCATGGGCGTCAAAGCCAAAGTATTATCAGGGGTTCCGGTGGAAACCATGTGCGAAAAAATGAGCCGCAAAAGGGCCCTTGAACTACTGTCGGAAGGTTATGTGGTGATCATTGCAGGCGGAACGGGCAACCCGTTCTTTACCACCGATTCGGCGGCAGCACTGCGTGCTCTGGAGGTCAAGGCCGATGTATTCCTTAAAGGCACACGGGTAAACGGCATTTATTCCGCTGACCCTGAAAAGGATAAAGACGCCGTCAGGTATGATACACTCACCTACGACGAAGCCCTGAAGAAAAACCTGAAGGTCATGGATTCCACGGCCTTCGCCTTATGCAAAGAAAACACCCTTCCCATTATCGTTTTCAACGTCAATGAGAAGGGTGCGCTATATGATATTGTCGTAAAGGGACAGATGCGCGGAACACTGGTTACACCAGCGACAAACGCTTAAATTCAACCACCTTGAGTTCCTTATCGGCAGCCTGGAGCATTTGCCCAACAGTCTTCTTGCTATCCTTAATGAACTCCTGATTGATCAGGGTGCTTTCTTTATAGAACTTATTGAGTTTGCCCATGGCAATTTTTTCAACAAGATCTTCCGGCTTGCCTTCCTGGCGAGCCTGATCCTTACCAATCTCCAGCTCCCTGTCGATCAGTTCCTGCGGAATGCCATCCTTGTCAATGGCTACAGGAGCCATGGCGGCAATCTGCATCACCACATCCTTACCGATGGTGTCCACATCAGAGATATCTGCTTTATTCAGTGCAGCAATTGAGGCAATCTTGTTGCCGGGATGGGTATAGGCAAAAGCTTTATCGCCGGCCACCTTTTCAAAACCGCCAATGGTCATCTTTTCGCCGGTTTTGCCGATCATGTCGGTGATGTTTTCTTCAACGGTACGTCCATCCATTTGGGCGGAAATCAGTGCCTCGGCACTGTCACAATCCTTCTCAGCACCAAGGTTCAGCAGCGTATGTGCAAAATCAATGACCTCCTGGTTCTGGGCCACAAAGTCAGTTTCGCAATTCAGCATCAGTGCAAACGCCTTGGTTTGGTCATCACTGGTTTTGCTGATCACCACACCTTCATTGGCTTCTCTTTCAGCACGACGGCTGGCGAGCTTCTGGCCTTTTTTTCTCAGCAAGTCAATCGCTTTTTCAAAATCACCTTCTGCTTCCACAAGTGCTTTTTTGCAGTCCATCATGCCTGCACCGGTTTTCTTACGAAGGCTGTTTACATCAGCGGCAGTTATTTTTGTCATATTGTGTCTGTTATTCGGTTTTACAATGGGATTAATTGACAGGCAGCACCTTACTACTTCCTTGGACGCTTTCCGGCAGGTCGTCTTGAACCTGGCTTGCCGCCCCGTTCATCCTTACCTTCATCGTCCTTCATCTTGGCTTTTTTGGCCAGGCGAGCTTTCTTTTCCTCCAGCTCATCTTCGGATAGATCTTCATCATCAGCTTCTTCCAGGGCCTTCAGACGCTTTTCTTCGCGAGCTTGCTCCTGCTCTCTTTCCTCTTCCTCTTCAGCTGCCTTGTCTTTGTCAAGCTTGCGCTCGGCAAGTCCTTCCTGAATGGCTTCCACCATCAGCTTCACAATAATGTGAATGGACTTGGACGCATCGTCATTGGCAGGGATCGGGAAATCAACATCCAGTGGATTGGCGTTGGTGTCAACGATGGCAAAGGTCGGGATGTTGAGTTTCTTGGCTTCCTTCACCGCAATATGCTCCTTGCAGATATCCACCACAAAAATGGCGGCGGGCAAACGATTCAGGTCAGCGATACTGCCAAACTGCTTCTCAAGCTTGGCCCGTTCACGCATCACCTGTAAACGCTCACGCTTTGCCATATTGTCAAAGGTTCCGTCGGTGGCCATTTTATCAATGGCGCCCATTTTCTTAACTGCTTTGCGGATGGTGGCAAAGTTTGTGAGCATACCACCGGGCCATCTTTCAGTAACAAAAGGCATATTCACCTCCTGCACCAGATTTTTCACGGTATCCTGAGCCTGCTTTTTGGTAGCAACAAACAGGATCTTCTTTCCCGACCTGGCGATCTGCTTCAGCGCGTTGGCTGCCTCATCAACTTTGGCAATGGTTTTATTGAGGTCAATGATATGGATGCCATTGCGCTCCATAAAAATATAGGGCGCCATATTGGGATTCCACTTCCTTCTGAGGTGTCCGAAATGTACACCCGCCTCTAATAGTTCGTTATAAGTTGTTCTTGCCATGATACGTAATAAAATAAAATGTGATTAACGTTTGCTGAACTGGAATTTCTTCCTTGCCTTTTTCTGGCCGGGCTTCTTCCTTTCTACCATCCTCGGATCCCTTCTCAGGAGGCCTTTGGCCTTCAGGGGAGGTCTGTGTTCAGCATCCAGTTCAACCAGGGCCTTGGAAACAGCCAGACGAAGCGCCTCAGCCTGTCCTTTGATGCCGCCACCGTCAAGGTTGGCGGTAAGATCAAACTTACCCTGATTGTTGGTCAGCTCAAAAGCTTGCGTAACAATATATTGCAGTACGCTGGTGGGAAAATATTCTTTGTAATCTTTTTTATTAACCTGGATATTCCCATTGCCCGGTTTCATATAAACCCTGGCAACAGCTGTTTTCCTTCTTCCTGAGGTATTAATTACTTCCATGCTATTTGCGTGTGTTGAGGTTGATTACTTTGGGTTTCTGGGCCTGATGGGGATGTTCACTGCCTGCATAAACCATGAGGTTCCTGAAAAGCTGCCGCCCAAGCCTGTTTTTTGGCAACATGCCGGACACAGCCTTCTCCACCATGGCGGTAGGCTTCTTACTCATCAGCAGGCGGGCATTGGTAAAGCGCTGGCCTCCCGGATACCCTGTATGCCTGACATATTCTTTCTGATCCCATTTGTTGCTGGTCAGGCGGATCTTGTCGGCATTGATAATGACCACATTGTCACCACAGTCTACATGTGGGGTAAAATTGGGCTTATGCTTGCCACGCAAAAGAATGGCCACTTCGGAGGCAAGCCTTCCGAGGGTCTGATCCGCGGCATCTACAAGCACCCACTCTTTGTCGACTGTGGCCTTGTTGGCCGAAACGGTCTTATAGCTTAAAGTATTCATGGGTTTGACTTAATTTGCTGTCTCTGTTTGATTAATACACCAAATACCCCTTTAAAGGGGGGTGCAAAGTTAAAATTTAGTTTCGGTTTCGGCAAATTTATTAACAGGAAATTGTTAATAAGTCGCCGTGGGTCATATTTGGATATAAAACGGGCTCAAATTCAGGGTGCAAAGATAGCAAAAAAACTGAAACCCAACATCCACGCTAAGAGTTTATTTCATCATGGGATGGGATTTAAGGAAGGGTGGCAAAAGAAAAATACAAGCATTTTAGCTATTTTTGTAACTAATGAAACAACGCTTGAACACTTTCATTATCCTTGCCCTGCTGGCTTTCTTTTCAGGCCGCGCAGAAGTGCAGGCATCCAGGCTTTCACCCGAAGCCGAAATTTCAATCCTCACGGCCGGGCCCGGTGAAGACCTTTATGCCGTATTCGGACACAGTGCCATGTGGGTATACGACCCGATCAATGACATTGATGAAGTCTATAATTGGGGAACCTTCGATTTTGAAACACCAAACTTCTATTCAAAATTCCTGCAAGGGAGGCTGCTTTACCAGCTGAGTGTATCCTCCATGCAACAATTCCTTTTCTCATACAACAGGGCCGGCCGGTGGGTCGAACAGCAACGGCTCAACCTGACCGAGGAAGAAAAACAGCGCATTGACGAATTCCTTCAGCAGAACAGAAGGCCGGAAAACATCCACTACCTGTACGATTTCTTTTATGATAACTGTGCCACCAGAATACGTGACATTCTTGAACAGGAGCTGGACATCGACTGGGGCCCCAACCCACATGAGCAGGAGCAAAGAACTTTTCGGGACCTGGTAGCCCTCTATGTTGCGCACATCCCCTGGACGGGGTTCGGCATTGACATCCTGCTTGGTATGCCGTCAGACAAAGTGGCTGATCAGTGGCATGCCATGTTCATCCCGGATGAATTATTCGAGTCGGTTCAACGTGCCAGGCATGACGACGGAAGGCTTTTGGCAGATGCCCACGCAGAGATTCTTCCAGAACAATACATCCCCGGCGAGGGCACTTTTTTTTCTCCCACAGTGATACTGTGGCTTTTTTTCATCCTGGGATTGTTAAGCCTCGGGAATAAAAAGCTGGCTAAGGTGTTTGCAAGCTTTCATTTTTCAATCCTGGGGCTGCTGGGGATCGTTGTGTTTTTCATGTGGTTCCTGTCGGACCATATTGCCACAGGCATGAACCTGGATCTGCTATGGACGCTTCCCACCCACCTGTATTTTGTTTACCGTGCGGGAACAAAAAAGCCCGGACGACTGCCCGGGCTCTATTTCAAAGTGGTAATGATCATCTCCCTGATTCTCCTGGTGACCTGGCCGCTAAACCCCCAGGATTTTCACCAGGCAGCACTGCCCATGATTGCCCTCTCTGCTGTTCTGGCAGCCGTTGCAGGAAACCTGATCAAAACCCCTGTTTCGCTGAAAGGCCAGGCAAAGCTGTGACCTGAAGCGACTTCAAGGAAGATACAATGCCGGAATGGCCATCGCCATCACGGAACACACGTCCGGTACCATTGGGAATCCAGTAACCACCCCCATTGTTTTCGATCATAAAGTTGGCCACATGGGCATCTTCAATCCCATCAGATACGAGCCTTCCGGAAAACATAAGCACCAGTTCGGCATCTTGCTCCTGCAGGCTCGCATTCAATTCAGCAAACACAGTAAATCTGTTGTTATCTCCCACAATAAATGCCCCGAGCCCGGTACCGGTCTCCCCTCCGCTGGTATAATCCACTGCGATGGTCAGGTTGGAGTTGTCCTGCTGATAAAACCTTGACCTCATGGTGGCGAAGACTGCTCCGGGGTCAGTGTCTCCGGGCACATTGGTACTAAGCAGGGTAAGCGGGTCAATTTCATAAATATTTTCAATGCTGGGAGGATTCCCTCCTCCATACACAGGCATCCCAAGTCCTTCAATGGTTTCAAGGATCTCAGCGGGAACGAGTTCATGGATTTCACGGGTCAGGCCGTCATCCAGTACTTTGTCGGATTCGTCTTCTTCACAACTGGTCAATGCGAAAAAGACAAAGCCCGTCATCAGGTAAATCCATAGTTTTTTCATGTGGCTGGGTTAGGTTTTTAATAGAGTTTTTGGCAAACCTTAAAGAGTTCTTGTTGCCGTCCATGTAAAGTTAAAAAGTTTTTTTACACTTTACCTGAAATTTTTACCTATCGGCCAATCACAATTTGTAGCAGCAGGGCTCCTATTAAGTATGGTGGTCGTCTGGCTTCTATGTTAAGTGTTGTGGCAGCGTGGTTCGCATTGCGAGAGTTGTGGACCTGTGGTTCGCATTGCGAGAGTTGTGGACTTGTGGTTCGCATTGCGAGAGTTGTGGACCTGCGGTTCGTGTTATTGCAGTGTGGTTGGCATCGCGAAAGCCCGGTTTATACAGGGGTATCATTAAAAAAAGGGAGGCCTAAATGACCTCCCTTTTTGCAATATTGGAAACAAATCATATTACCGGGTAACCTGAACTCTTTCGGTAATGATTCCGGATTCAGTGAGAACCTGGATAAAATAAATGCCATTTTTACGATCACTGACATTCATTTCGTACCTGCGCTCCTGAACGGTTGAGGAATAAAAAACTTTTCCAAGCATATCTATCATACGTATCTCTTCAATGGTGCCATTGGCCTCTATTGTAAGATGGCTGCTGGCAGGGTTTGGATACAATGACAGAGTAATAGACTCAGGCGTGGGCTCAGTGCTTACAGGATCATCGGGCCAACCAAAGATGTTCTCGACAGTCATATCTTCCTCGACAACAACCTCACGGTTGGGATCTCCATCCCATTCACCACCTTCCCAGGCTTCTCCAATCACATCAGAGAAGTATTTGTACTCATAGGACCCAGCCGACAAATGGAAAACAGCACGATAAATATTCGGATCGTCTGTCACTTCCATGATCTGATCAGGATCGGTACCGGGATCGGCCCAGCCTAACAGGGAGCCGGTAATCAGAATACTATGCTCTTCAGGATCGAAGTCTGCAAAACCTTCCCTTTGATCGTAGTATTCAATAGCAGGGCCAATATCAACCAGGAAAGTAACCTCAAACAATTCGAAAACTTCAATTGTAAGGTGGTAAATCTCCTCTGGATCAACAACGGCACAACCATTGGCATCAATCAAAGAAGTCAGTTTCAGTGTATGGTTTCCTTCCGGCAATACGTCTTCAAACAGGACATCGCCTTCATTGATACCCTCAACTGTTACCGGATCATCTTCATTCAGTACATAGGTCAGTTCAATCGGACCGTGGCCCTGAATGATCTGATCCAAGGTTACAGTAACCTCTTCGGTGGGAGCAAACTCCAGATGTGAACCTGTTTCAACGATATAATCGTTAAAGGCAAACAATACGGCAGGCTCAGGATTCACAGTGATGGTCAGGTTGTAAATCTCCTCAACATCATGTGCTCCGCAGCCATTGGCGTCTACCAGCTCGGTAAGCTTGAGCGTGTGCTCTCCCACAGGAAGCTGATCAGGACCAAACAGTACATCACCTTCGGCAACATCCTCTACTGTTA
>PWIY01000336.1 GCA_003560215.1 Bacteroidales bacterium
CCGCCAGCTTATCCGACAGAGCTTCGTCCGCATCAAGCGACAGTACGTGATCGTAAGAAGCCAGCCCCAGCGCATGATTTTTCTGCTCCACATACCCCAGGAATGGCTGGGTAAAAAACTTCACCCCATGATCTTTACAGATCTCAGGAGTACGGTCTGACGAACAGGAGTCAACCACAACTACTTCATCGGCAACCCGCTGAAGAGACAGGATGCATCTTTCAATATTTTTTTCTTCATTGAGGGTGATGATGACCCCGGAAACAGAAGGCATGTCTGTTTGTTTTGAAACAAATGTAAAACATTTTTCATTAGACGGCCACCTGGTGCTCACGCAATGCCTCATTCAGGCTGGTCTTACGATCAGTGCTTGCTTTTCTTTTACCGATGATCAGGGCACATGGAACCTGGTAGGTACCTGCAGGAAATGTTTTGGGCATGCTTCCTGGAATCACCACCGCCCTTTCGGGCACAAAACCCTGGTATTCCACGGGATCGTGTCCGCTCACATCAATGATTTTGGTTGATCCGGTAAGTACCACATTGGCGCCGAGCACAGCCTCTTTTTTTACATGTACCCCTTCCACAACAATACAGCGCGACCCGATAAAACAGTTGTCTTCAACAATCACCGGAGCTGCCTGAACCGGTTCAAGCACACCTCCTATTCCTACTCCCCCGCTCAGATGAACCCCTTTGCCTATCTGAGCACAAGACCCGACTGTAGCCCAGGTATCCACCATGCTGCCACTGTCTACATAGGCGCCAATATTCACATAAGAGGGCATCATGATCACATCCGGAGCAAGAAAAGCCCCGTGGCGGGCAATGGCGTGGGGAACAACACGCACACCAAGCTTCCGGTAGCCCTTTTTCAAGGGCATTTTGTCATGAAATTCAAAGGGCCCCACCTCAATGGTTTCCATTTTTCTGATGGGGAAATACAGGATAACGGCTTTTTTTACCCAATCGTTGACAACCCATTGATCTGCTGCAGGAGCAGCCACCCGGAGTTCACCCTTGTCAAGCAGGTCAATCACCTTTTTAACTGTATCGCAGACTTTTTCCTGCTGAAGCAATTCCCGGTTCTCCCAGGCTTCCTCAATAATCTGTTTTAATTCATCCATAGAACACAAAGGTTTTAATTTTGAAGAGCACCATCAGCGCGTTTTCCTGTAACTGACCAGCAAATATAGGACTATTTTTGCGGCCGGAATAATGACTGCCGGCCGATTCTCCCGGGCTTTCGTTATCTTTGCAGAAAAATTGGCAGATGGGAAGAATCATGGCCATTGATTACGGCAGAAAACGGGTTGGGATCGCCGTTACAGATGAACTCAGGATTGTGGCGGGAGGATTGACAACAGTGCACTCCAAAGACGTGATCGATTTTCTGAAAGACTACACAAGCAAAGAAAATGTGGATTGCATTGTGGTGGGCGAGCCTTTCGATATGCAGCACAAAGCCTCGGATGCCTCCCGCTTCATTGACCCTTTTGTCAAACACCTTCGCAAACAATTGCCCGGAATAACTGTTGAAAGACTGGATGAGCGCTTCACATCAAAAATGGCTTTGCAAACCATGATCGACGCCGGGCTGAAAAAAAAAGCGCGGCAGAACAAAGCCCTTGTTGATACCATCAGCGCCACCATTTTATTGCAAAATTACCTGGAGAAAATATCGAATAACCCTTCATCATGAGTGTACTACCCAT
This sequence comes from Bacteroidales bacterium, assembly GCA_003560215.1. Lineage (GTDB taxonomy): Bacteria > Bacteroidota > Bacteroidia > Bacteroidales > UBA7960 > PUPG01. The sequence goes on from PWIY01000336.1 coordinate 1,716, forward strand.
ACGTGCATACGGCGACCCCGTATTGAAGAAAAAGGCCGAAGCTGTTACCCCGGAGCATCCGGACCTGAAGGAACTGATTGACGACATGTGGGAGACCATGTACAAAGCCAGCGGACTCGGGCTTGCCGCTCCCCAGGTGGGCAAGAGCTTACGGATTTTTGTCATCGATGCCTCGCCTTTCGGGGAAGAGGAACCCCGGCTGGCAGGCTTCAAAAAAGTTTTCCTGAATGCCCAAATACTCGAAGAAAAAGGCAAAACATGGTCCTTCAATGAAGGCTGCCTGAGTTTTCCGGGAATGCGGGAAGATATCAGCCGCCCACCGCAGATCCGGATCAGGTACCAGGATGAGAATTTCAACGAATACGAAGAAGAATATTCCGGGCTGGCAGCAAGGATCATTCAGCATGAATATGATCACATTGAAGGGACCCTGATGGTAGACCGCATGATGCCCCTGAAGCGTACCCTTCTACGGAGAAAACTCAGCAATATCTCCAAAGGGCTGGTTGATGTGGATTATAAGATGAAATTCCCCCTTAAAAAGAAATGACCTACCAAAGACACAGGCTTTCAAACGGCATACGGATCATTCACAGACCCACTGATTCTCTTGTGGCTCACTGCGGATTGATGATCAATGCGGGTTCACGCGACGAGCATCCTGAAGAGCAGGGTCTGGCTCATTTCATCGAACATGTCATATTCAAAGGAACTGAAAAGAGAAAAGCCCACCATATTCTGAGCCATATGGAGAATGTGGGTGGCGAAATAAACGCTTTCACCTCAAAGGAGGAAACCTGTATTTATGGTTCGTTCATGCACCCTTATTACCAAAGATGGTTTGACCTGGTGGCTGACATCGTATTTCGGTCCGTGTTTCCTGAAAAAGAACTGAAAAAAGAAAAAGACATTGTAATCGACGAGATCAACTCCTACAGAGATAACCCTTCGGAACAGATCGTTGATGATTTTGATGAGATCATTTTTGATGGTCACCCTTTGGGAAACAATATCCTTGGCACCCCTGCGCATCTGAAACATTTTAACGGCAATATGGTTCGCCGGTATATTCAAAGAAACTATGTGACCGAAGAGATTGTCATCTGCTCAGTTGGCCGTATTGAGTTTTCCAGGCTGGTGCAAATGGCCGAAAAGTTCTTTGGTGACATCCCGGCTTCATCCAGAAAATCAGCACGTGAGGAAATCTCGGGCTACCGGCCCGGGCAAAAAGAGATTACAAGGCAAAATCACCAGGCGCATTGCATGATCGGCAACCAGGCTTATGGAATGTCGCATCCGCGGCGCAATGTGATGCTTCTGCTGAACAACATTCTCGGGGGGCCGGGAATGAACTGCCGGCTCAATATGTCGGTGAGGGAAAAACATGGTTTTTGCTATCACATTGAAAGCATGTACCAGCCATATTCCGATGCCGGTATTTTCGGAATATATTTTGGCACCGACCCGGGGTATGTGAACAAGACAGTAAAACTCATCCACAAGGAACTTTCCAGGCTGCGTAACCAAAAGCTGGGATCCCTCCAGTTAAAACGTGCGAAGAACCAGATTACCGGGCAGGTTGCCATTGCATATGAATCAAACCTGAATGAAATGCTTTCGGCCGGAAAAACCATGTTGCACCTGAATAAAATATTCAGCCTGGAGGAAACCGGAAGAAAAATAGAAATGATCACTGCCGCAGAACTCATGGAAGCAGCCAATGAGCTGCTTGATCCTGCCGCCATGAGTATGCTGGCATACAAACCAGCATAACATGATGGAACTCCTCCCGGAATTTGTTGAAGATTATGCATCTGCCTACAGTGACCCTGAGCCGGAAACACTGAAAAAGTTAAACCGCGACACCCACGCCAAGGTGCTTCAATCCAGGATGTTGTCAGGTCATTTGCAGGGCCGGCTGCTGTCTTTTATCAGCCGGATGTTACAACCCTCCCGAATACTTGAGGTCGGCACCTATACAGGGTATTCCGCATTATGCCTGGCTGAAGGCCTTACAGAAAAAGGGAAGTTGCACACCATTGACCACAATCCTGAGCTGGAAGATTTTTCAGCGAGGTATTTTAAAATGGCCGGCAAGGATGAGCAGATCATCCGGCACCAGGGTGAGGCTCTGGATGTAATCCCCTTGCTGAAAGATATTTTTGACCTTGTGTTTCTTGATGCGGACAAAAAAAATTACGTGCGTTATTTTGATCTCATACTTCCCCGGGTGCGCAAAGGAGGGGTGATCCTGGCAGACAACGTGCTGTGGAGCGGAAAGGTCTTTGAGCCGCCTGACGAAAAAGATGAAGAAGCCATGGGCATTCTGCGCTTCAACGATTATATCCGCGATCACAAAGGAGTCAGGCAACTCTTACTGCCTGTCCGTGACGGGTTGATGATCATGGAAAAAATCTGAAGCCTGCGGACCGGTCAATGCCGTTTCATCAGATAATCCACCGGAGAAAGGGAGAAAAGCCCGGACCGGCACCGGCAGGCATCTCCGACATGACGCCAGTCGGAACTAATCGGAAAATAAGTCCTGCAAACTGGTGCTCACGGAAATATGATTGGGTGCACCTGCGAGGTGATACACCGACCGGCCATAATTGATGCGGAAGCGGGAGATTTGCATGCCAAACCCCCAGGAAAAACCTACTGTAGACAGCCTCGTATCCACCTTCATTTCCTGCCTTCGCCGGTAATTATAACCCATTCTGAAAACAAAGTTATCTCCAGGAATAAATTCCACTCCGGCCACCACGTGCCTCATGAGGTTTTCTGCCACATCTCCGATCCTCTCACTCCAGCCCGGATCCTCTTCTTCATTCGGGTCTTCAAACAAACCAGGCAACAGGACCGGTGAATCGTACCCAAGTTGATAGTTATGCAGGTTATTGGCCACAAGCGAAAAACGAAATGGGGCGTTGGCGAGCTCCTTCGACACCCCGAACATCAGGTCAAGCGGAAGTGGTTCGCGGTTGCCGTCGTGGTAATAAGTTAGTTGCCGCCCTGCATTACTAACCACAAGAGAGGCTGCCAATTGCTGCTCAGGATTGAAATAGGCCACTGAAACATCCACCGCCACTCCAAATGAAGAATATGTGTGAAAAGACGAATAGATCAGTTTTGTGTTGCTGCCAATGGAAAAGTTTTCGCTCAGGGAACGCCCCCAGCCAACCTGAAAACTATACTCCCCGGCTGTAAACTGCCCGGTTACGTGACCCGTATGGTCTGCTTCAACAAAAGTGCCATAGTTGATGTACTGCAATGATCCGCTGAACTGCCCCAGATCCTCAATATAGCGGGTAAAGGCGACAGTTCCGTAATTGATGTCATCAAAATAGTCCACAAAATTCAATGAGAGGTGGTTGTCAATTTCCCGGCTCAACAGGGCAGGAATTCGAAGGGCCATTCCCGGATCATTGTCAAGGGCCGGAAATGCATATCCTCCCATGGCCGTAATCCTCGCTGTGGGAGAAAGGTTGAGGAATTCATATACCCGGCCGCTCTGCCTCTGTGCAGATGCACCCTCTGAGGAAACCACCAGGAATATAACGGAACAGATTATTGTGTAAAAATACTTCAAGTTGAAATCTGGTAATGTGTTATTATCAAAACGATAACCCCCTGATTATATTTTTCATCAGAGAAAGTCCTTTTGTCATGTCACCCCTGCATCCTTTAACAGCTGCCTGTGAATCACGGCAGCCTGGTCAATCAGCAGGGAAGATTCATTGTTTTGAATCACATAGTCTGATAGGGGTATTTTGTCTTCTTCACTCCACTGATGCCGGATACGTTGGCGGACCGATTCCTCATCCACACCGTCGCGCTTACATACCCTGCCGATCCTGAGGCTTTCCGGAGCCGTTACCAGCACAATTTTATCAAAATCACCGGCAAGCCCGCTTTCAAATAAAATGGCCACCTCCTGGATCGCATAAGGATGGCCTTTCTGTTTATCCACCCACTGCCTGAAATCAGCCCTGACCATGGGATGAATGATCTCATTCAGCTTGCTGAGTTTTTCCTTATCGCCAAACACCACCGCAGCAAGTTTTTTTCGATCAATCTCCTGCCCGTTACCCAATATCCCCCTGCCGAAAAGCGATATGACCTGTTCCTTTACTTCATCATGCCCCAGAAACTGCTTCCCTTTTTCATCGGCATGGTACACCGGAACACCAAACATCGTAAACAAGCGGCTTACAGTCGTTTTGCCACTTCCAATATTTCCGGTGAGTCCTGCAAGAATCATGATTCAGTATTTGTTTAATCAGAGAAATGGGGCAATGGCAACCCTGATGAAAGATTTATTCCAGAATAATGTATTCCACTGAAGAAGGACGCACATGCAAAATACGAACAAATGAAGGATAAGTGTCCAATTGAACATCCAGCCGGCCATCGCTGTCTTCAATGGCAGCAGGGCACTTTACAGAAGCCTCGAACATCTCCGCTTCAACGGAAGGATAATCGCTCAAAGATACAAGGTAGCTTACAGTTACCCCGGAAGGGAAAAGGCGCAGATCAACTTCCGGGTACTCATCCGGACATACAATATGCAGGTCAAGGTCAATGGCCGACTCAGTAAATTCTTCCACGGGAACAGTAACCTCCACCTGCCTCACGTCCGGCTTTAATGAGGGGACGTCCGATGGAAGCTGCAGGGGGATGGTCTCCGTCCTGGTCCGGCGAAGGCCGGAAGCTTCCCAGTACCTGGTAGATACAAATTCCAGGGTATCAAGAACGGTACTCGGCCCGGTCAGCTTTACACTGTCAGGAACAATTTCAATGCTTCCGTATTGATCAAAACGGGATGCAAAGGAAATGTCAGCTTCAAGCCTGACAGGGAGTTTCTTCTGCACTGCCGGAACCAGTTGAAGAAACAGAGAATCGGGAAACACGGAACTTATTTCCACCCTGGGTTCGGTCAGCCGGGTAATCTCGTCGGCAATCTGATCGCCGGTAAGGTAGTGATAATCAAGTCCGTCACGGACAACTGAAAAGGTTTGGTTCACCTCAAGCCGAAGGGTATCAACCTGTGGAAAGAAGCGCAATTGTATGAGTCTTGCACCAGTGGCATGCAATGTATACTCCACCAGGCTGTCGCTCTGGGTGGCTGCCAGTTCACCTTCCGGAATATTTTCAAATCTGACGGGCAGCCTGAAAGTGGCCTGATTCTCCTGAGACAATTTGGAGGTAAACCAGAAAAGCGTGCTTATGATCAGGCATACAAAAAATATGTAGGCCTTACGTTTGGTTGCCGCCTCCCCTGGTGTA
>PWIY01000089.1 GCA_003560215.1 Bacteroidales bacterium
TCGTGGGCACCCTGGCTGTTGTCCCATGAATCCAGGTGTCCGCCCACCGTGATGATCTCATCGGGATAGTGCGTACCGCGAATCTCACCGATCACATTGTATGAAAGCACATCCGGAAGCGTGTAACTCGTCGTCCGGACAAAAAGTCTGAGTTCCGGATCCAGGCGAAGCTGGCGGCTAAGCTCATCGGCACCCACAGGGCTGACAGCCAGGGCCGGGATATTCTCTCCGTCGTCATTCAGGCGGGTGACCCCGGTATGGGCATGATCATGACGGGCCGTAGTGGCCGAACGAACCACGGCCGCAGCGGCTCCATAGCGGGCGGCTTCTGCAGGGCCGTGGAAGCGCTGGTCCACGGCTCCGCCATAGGCATCGAACGTATTGTAATGACTCTGATCCACAGGGCGGTTGAAGAAAACGATTTTGCCTTCCAGTGCCTCCCGGCCCAATTCCTCCAGTTCATCAAGGCCATGCACCTCCACCACCGGTGCAGACAAACCGTCAGGTCCTGTTCCCACAGATCGTCCGAGTGCCACCACGGTAAGCTCCGACGGGCCGAACCGGGGAGAAACAATGCGGGCAATTTCAGGCTCGCCACGGTTCCAGTTTGGCACCATCACCTCCTGCAGGTACACTGAATCCAGGTCCATCTCCAGCATGATCTGCCGGGTTAGTTCAACAGCAGCAGCTGCTTCCGGAGAACCGGATATCCTTCCTTCTGTAGTCTCACAAAGTACCCGGAGGTTCTCGTAAGCCACATCCGAGCCCAGGGCATTGGAAAAAATCGCTTCCACGGTTTCCTCCTGTCCAGGCAGCAGGGAAGCCGGGGCCATCATCAAAATAACAATCAAAAGTTTACGCATAAGGGATCAATTTAAAAAACATATCATCAGAAAACTATTGTTGACCGGAATAGAGGACCATACCTGAAACCCCGGGAATTTCAATCTTCAACCTGCCATCTTCAACCACATGGGTATCACCGGTGAAATGACAGGTAACCTGCCCGGGTGCATGCCCGCCCACATGCGGAGAAAAAGACAGCTCGTGGGCTTCTTCTCCGCGGTTGATCAATACCACCACCAGGTCATCATCCGTATGACGGACAAAAGCCAGAACACCGGCACCATCGTCAGTGGCAGCCAGACTCACATCGCCTGTGCGCAGGGCCCGATGATCTGCACGCAAACGGCCAAGTTCAGTGTACCAGGCATGCAGGTCATGGTCAAAGGCCACCGTATCGCGCGGCCGGTTACGTGAATAAGGGTGGTTCACCTCATCATCGTAGTCAAACTCAGGCCACAGCATGGGCTTGCGGTCGTCGGGGTCATCGGCACCCCAGAGACCGGCCTCTGTGCCGTAGAATACCATCGGCGCCCCCGTCCAGGTATACTGAAAAAGGGAAATCAGGCGCTGCACCTGTCTTTCATCCGCATCGGGTGCGCGCACATCATAGGTATTGTCAATGTCCCTGATCTTACTCATCTCTTTATATGCATGTTCGTTGTTCACGATCATGCTCGCCAGCCGCTCCGTATCATGCCCGTCCATCAGGTTCTGCATGGCGGCATTCACCTGTTGCGGAAAGTCATCCAGCAGCCCGGTCAGCCGGTCACCGAATTCCGAAGCGGTTAGTGTTTGGTGAATGAAAAAGGCATGGGTGGCATAGGCCCAGCGATAATTCATCACCACACCAAAAAGGTCATCACCAACATAATCCCTGGCTGCATCATCCCAAATCTCAGCCACCGTGAAGGCTTCAGGATTGAGCTCGTAAACCAGGTTGTGCCAGTCGCGCCAGAAATCCTTGCCAAGTTCTTCCACCACGTCAAGGCGCCAGCCATCCACGCCCCGGCTCACATCCCCGTCGGGGGCCATCCAACGCCTGGTCACGTCAAAAATGTGCTGTTTCACTTCCGGGTGAATGTCATCACCATCTTCTGTAAATTCAGGCAACCCCGGATACCCCCACCAGCCTTCATACTCAAATCCATCATCAAGGCTTTCATCAAAACGGGTGATTTTATACCAGTCGCTGTAAGCAGACACCTCCCCATGCTCCCGGATGTCTCTGAATGCCCAGAAATCGCGGCCGGTATGATTCCACACCCCGTCAATGATAACCCGGATATTGCGCTCCCTTGCCTGCTCCAGCAAGTCCAGAAACAGTTTATCTGCAGAGGTCCACTGCCAGGTGTCCGGGTCATTCGGATCCTCCTGTTGCATGATCTCCCAGTCGCCTTCAGGATCTGGCCCGAAGTGCCGGTCGATGTGATGATAATGGCTCGCATCATATTTATGAAGCGACACCGCATCAAATACCGGGTTAAAATAAATGGCCGTTACCCCAAGGTCTTCCAGGTAGTCAAGCCTGTCGATCACACCCTGCAAATCGCCGCCGTAACGACGGGTATATACAAAGTCATAGAACTCAGGGCCTACCCGCTGTTCCCATTCTGACCGCTGATACCAGTCGCCGGTCCAGGGAGAGATTTCCCACCCTTCCGGGGCACCCAGGTCGTATCCATGGGGGTCTCCGACCCTTTCAGCAACAGGATCATTTGCGGGATCTGCATTGTGAAATCTTTCGGGGAAAATCTGGTACCACACCACATTCTGCGCCCAGTCGGGGATATTCGCCCCGGTCTGCACCCTTTCGGTTTCGTGCGCCGGCTCCGGAGATTCACACGAAATAAGCAATGTGGCCAGCATCATGCCTGCCATTGCAAGGAAATAGCTCATTGGTTTCATTTTAAAAAAAGGTTCGTGAGTATATGATCTTTGCATTGCATTTTTTTCCTCAGCGTGCGCGGGGCAAACAAACACGTACATATCTGCCGGACAACCTGTTTAACCCGGGCTGCAAACCGGCCACCACCAGCAAACCGCCACCACCAGCAAACCGGCCACCACCTACGAATCCCCCGGCAGACAAAACCATAAAGATAAATGATTTTCGAACGCCCGGGAAAGTGAACAAATCCCAACTTTCCCGGTTTACCATCAAAGCATTTATCACAAACCCGATAAAACATACCAATATGAGCAAGCATTATGCACAAGCACAATGGGAAGGCAACCTTGCAAAAGGCAAAGGACAATACAAACTGGAAACAAGCGGCTATCAGGCCGGGGTTCATTTTTCTTCCCGTTTTGAGGATGACAAATCTGCCTCCAGCCCCGAGGAACTGATCGGTGCGGCCCATGCCAGTTGTTTCTCCATGGCTTTCGCCCATGCACTCGACACCAGCGGATTTGAGCCGGTAAAAATTGAGACCCGTGCAGAGGTGACACTGGCCAAACAGGAGGGTGGTTTTGCCATATCCGAAGTTTTGCTGAAATGCAAAGGGGAAGTAAAAGGAATTGACAAGGATAAATTCCTGGAAATCGCCGGACAGGCAAAAGAAAACTGCCCGGTATCAAAGGCCCTTACAGGGGTGAACATCAAGCTTGAAGCAGAGCTGGTCTGACAAGCCATCCCCTGACCGGTTTGATGACCCCATTTGGCATTGTCAGATGATTTACCGAAAACCGGCACCATCAAGCCAGTGATACATGCCGCCAGGATCAACAAAGAAATCCTGCCCCCCGGAACCAACAATTACCCCTGATCTTCGGAATTCCAGGCAAAATCTTAACACCACGAGCCACCCGGCAACGGGTCCGGCTTCGTGGTTTTTTTGTTTTTTCGTATCTTGCGGTGCTGAAAATGGCATGTCCGGCAAGCCCCTGTACAATTTATGATCACGCAATTCGTTGTTTCACCTGAATGGCCAATGCACCTTGCAATGAATCTGTTTCAGGGGCGTACTGACCGGAGAAAATGCAACACCTGCCGGGCAGAGGCAGCAACACAACTGCGCGAAACAGGTCAGAAGATCCGGCCCGCTATACACGATTTAATGAATGAATAAACAATGAAGCGACTTATATTCCTGGTAATTCTTTTCGGGGGATGCGCATCTTTGAGCCCTCTTCAGAGAAGCCAGCTGATTACCGCCTTTCACCTCATTGAAGACTCCAATTATAAAGAGGCAGAAGAATATGTGGAGAAAATGATAAACGATGAGGAAGCTGCACAGTGGCCGCGCACATGGCATGCCCGGGGGCTTCTTTACCAGAATGCCTACAGGGAAGGGATGCGCCGGAACAACAGGGATCTTTCCGAAATGAAGCCCAATCAGCTGTATGTGGCACATGAATCCTACGAAAAAGCGCTTGCACTAAATGCCGGCCGGGGTATCCGGAGGCAGATCACACCCAAATATGTGCTTCTGGCCAATGATTTTCAGACAATGGGGCAGAGAAGGTTCAATGACGGGAAGTATGAGGAAGCCCTTAAGGCTTTTGAAGCGGTGGAGAAAATCAGGCAAAGTGAACTGCTGAACCTCGACACCGACACCAACCTTGTTTACAACATGGCAATGGCTGCCATTGAAGGCAAAGATCACGAAAAAGCCATCAGCTACCTGAATCGGCTGAACGACTACAAATACGGCACCAATGTGCCCCATCTGCTGTCAGAGGAGTACCTGCAGCAGGGTGATACCACCCGGGCCAAACATGTGCTGGAGCAGGGAATTCAAACCTATGATGACAATGAGGACCTGATCATCCTGCTTGCAAACCTGAATTTTGAACAGGGCCAGGTGGAAGAATCCCTTGACCTGCTTGACCGGAAAACATCAAAATACCCTGACAATCACAGGTTTCCATACACCAAAGGATTGATCCTGCAGAAAACCGGAGAATACGAGGAAGCCATCGGTGCTTACGAAAAGTCCCTTGTTCTGGATCCTGAAAACGCCATTGCCTACGCCCACATAGCCACCTGTTATTACAACATCGGCATTGAAATTGAAGAACATGCAAGAACCCTGGATCAGAACAGGCTGGTGATGCAGGAAAGAGAACGGTCAACTGAAGCACTGGAATCAGCTACCACGTGGCTCAACCGGGCCCTGGAGCAAGACAGTGAGGATCCTGAAACCCTTGCCATCATCAGTGAACTATCCACCCTCCTTGATATCACTGAAAGAGTTGAAGCCGTGGACGACCCGGAAGAGACAAATGAGGAATCGTCAGATGCTGAGTGACATGGTAAGCCCCAGAAACTGTTTGAACTGAAGCCGGGGAACTTCTTTCTTGCTGCCGTCAGGTAAAGTTACCGGGTCACCCTGATCGTCATATACCGGGAAAAGAATATTTTCATCATAGATGAAGTGGAAGTTCATCCGAACCGTAAAATAATGACTGACCCGTTTTTCGAGATTGATCTCCCAGTCCACATCCACATTCTGCGGCTTTTCCAGGTAATTGGAGAACAACCTGACTGAATTCTCAACTTTGAGGTCATCCATCAAAGACATCTCATTTTTGATCACCAATTGCCCCCCCATTTCCTGGCGGGAACGTTTACCCCGTTCAATACCGTGGGCACGCTGATTGATCATCAGGGTGTCGAGCACAAAGGTATTCCTGTACGACAGCGCAGAAAAGTTCAGCTTGGTATTCCGGAAAGGCTCATATTCAAACCCCACACCTACGGTGAATGTACCGGGGCTGAGAAATTGGGAAATGGGGATTGAGTCATTGGGATAATTGTACCCCCTGGAGATCTGGGTTTTTCCATAAAACACTGAACTGAAATCGATCTTTTCAGCAATCTCTTTGTTAAACTGTGAATTCAATTCAAGGATGTCAGTATTGGTCCTGAACCCGAATTCCTCAGAAAGGACACTTCCATACCTCAGTCGGGCGCTGCTTGTCCAGTTGACCGCTGATTCAACATTTCTGTATACAGCCCTTCCCCGCAAATCCAGCAAACTCGACAGTGAACTCTCCCCCCCTCTGGCCCAGTTCGACATATAGTTCTGATTCAGAGTAAGCGCACTAGACAGGTTATAACTCCAGGTGCCGGGAATCTCTTCAAGCGGCTTCAGGCTTACCAGCGACCTTGAGGGCTCCAGGGTGGTGATGGGAATGTCATCGGAAGCCAGCTTACCCATCCGTTCCACATGGATGTCATCCTCAAGTACAAGCTGGAGTTCATGTTTTGAGGGATTCCCCACCCAAATCGTAATGGAATCGTTCTCCTGGTTTCGAACCCAGTAACGCCTTAAATCATCAGGTTCATTGGTGAGCCAGAAAGGCCTCCCGTCTCCCCTTGCATCGCTGATAAATAGAGGAATGGAGTCACGATTGTCGGTATAATTCAACAGCTCTTCCACGGCCAGTCTGAGTGAATCGGGCATTTGTGTTCCCGGCACCACATAAAACGGAGATTCTTCACTGGCCACATATTCCTCGTATTTTTCTGAAACCACGATACGCTCAAAATCAGGCATAAAGAAAACCTCCTTCGGGGAATCGGACGGTAAAAACGGGGGGCGCACTTCGTCGCCGACGATGCGGTGCATCTGAATGTTTTTGGATTCGAGGTACAGGGTGTCGATGAACACTTCAACAATGGTATCCCGGGCTTGTTTGATGGAGTCAATCACCGCCTTTACTTCAGGAATTGTATCAAGCCCCCAGAAATCAAGCGTATCAATCTCATTGGTGACAATGGTCTTTTTTTCAATGAAGGGGTCTTTTTCCAGGGCAAGGGTATCCACGATAAACACAGAATCATTGAGCCATCGCAACGGCAGGGTATCATGCCTTTCCAGCTCTTTAAGTTCCGGCTTCAGAGATTGAAAATCAAAGCGCTTCAAGCGGGTTCCGACACTGTCAAAGGGCTCATTGTAATGGTCGATCAGCCTGGACAGCGAGAGGTGAATGGTATCTCCCGGCTCTCTCCACAGGCTGTCGAGTTCCAGAAGATTGATTATATATTCAGATGCAGTGGAGTGGGTAAACGCAATGGGAGAAGCCGAAAGGGTATCATTATCAGCAATTTGTGTTTCGTTTACTGGTTGTGCAACCGAACTCCATACAAAAAAAAGTCCGATCAGTGATATGAAAAAATAA
>PWIY01000332.1 GCA_003560215.1 Bacteroidales bacterium
AAGATAAGGATGAGGATAAAGAAGAAAACGAAGATGAAGTAATCAAAGCCTTAAACGAGATTCACAAAGAAGTTTCCGGAACACACGAAGATAATGTAGATATTAAAAAGAAGAACATTCACAAGCAATTAAGAGAATTTAAGCAAGATTTACTAAGCGAGGATAAATAGGTAAAAGGTCGACAACTCCGAGCCTATCGGACCTCCATTAGAAAGAACGATTATATTAAAAATTATGGAAGAGATTAAAACACAATTAGAAGAAATTTTCGAGGCTAAAACATCAGAACTTAAAGAAGACGTAAGAGCAGAGATTGCCGCTGATGTTGAAAAAATGCTCGAAAAAGAAAGAGAAAAAAGAGAAAAGAAGTTGGGTGCATATCACCCTGACGCCGAAGACGAAAACGAAGCTAAAATGCTTCGAATCAGAAAGGCTCTTAAAGAAGTAGCAAACGGAAACAAGAAAGTTAATAAAGACTTTCCTAATGTTAGCAAGAAAAACCTTACTACTTCCGAGCCTGACGAAATCGTAGATACTGAAATTTCGTTTGAAATTCTAAACGTAATTGAGGAATATGGTGTAGCAAGAGAACTTTTCAGAAACCACCAACTCACTAAAAACAAGTATAGAGCTAACGAGCTCGACGCCGACATTAGTGTTGCTTGGGTAGATGAAGGAGAAGATATTGACGCTTCTACCTTCTCCGTAACTGAAAACGTTCTTGAGTTGGAGAAATTGGCTGCTTTGGCTATTATGTCCAACGAATTGCTTGAGGATTCTGAAATTAACATCGAAAACTTCCTTATGGAGAGAGTAGGTGAACTCTTCGCTAAAGAAGAGGATGAAGTATTCTTGGCGGGTGATTCTAATGAAACAGGCGTACCTGTAGACGGACTTCTCTACGTTGACTCTGTTGAAGAGTATCAAATGGAAACCGGAGAAGATTCCGTTACAGACATGGATGCTGACGACCTTCTCTTTATGCAAGAGGAACTTCCAAGTACTTCAAGAGATGCCGGTGTGTATGTAATGAGCTTTTCCGTGTTTAATCACGTAAGAACTCTGAAAGACAACGATGACAGATATATCTACCAACACATCGCTGACGAAGGTCCTGACACTATCTGGGGTAAACCTGTTGTAGTGGCTGAAGGAATGCCTGAAAAAGATGATGTTGATCCTGAAGAATCTTTCCTCTTATTCGGAGACTTTGACAGAGGTGCTGTTCTTGGTTACAAGGGTGGTATCAGAGTTGACTCCGCAATGAGCGGCTACGTTAAAGATTCGGGAAACAGTGATGTAAGACTATTCCAATCTGACAGACAAGCTATCAGATTTATTGAAAGAGTTGGTTATGTCCACGTACTTGAAGACACTATCGTAAGATTGAAGACTGGAGCTACGTCTTAAGGTTGAGTCATTGAGGGGGATTAAATTCTCCCTCAACCCTTAGGCTTATGAAATACGTATATTTTCACAAAAAAAAGGGTAAATATTTACAATTTAACGAAAAACAGCCTGATCTGGATAAGTCTTCGGAGTGGGAACTTGTCTATGAAGTTAAAAATACACAAATGACTAATATACATACAAAATGATTTCATTAGATTTAGAAATAGAATTAATAAACGGAGATGTAGAGATGCTGGTAACAACTTCAGGTATTGATACAGATACCAGATTAACGTTTTTTTATAGAGAGTCTCTACTCGGTGAGTGGGAAGAAGTAGAGCAAAAGATAATAACCGAAGACGATACTTATACCGCTACAGTTGGAGATTTAGAATGCGGAACTTATTCTTTTAAATGCAGTATAAGACAACCATCTACAGGGCTTCCACAATTACAATTAGATTCAAATATCATAGCTTATGTATGTGAGGAAATAATAGAGATAAACGGATACACTACAGTAGATAGAGTTCAGTCTTATTTAGATATAGAAGCAGACGAAGCAATAAGAGCAATTACATCAGCTACAAAATGGGTAGAAAAATACACCAACAGACAATTCATTTCTTCAAACGGAACAAGATATTACAGCGGATATGGAAAAAGGTCATTATTTGTAGACGATTGCCTCTCAATAGGACAATTAGAAATAGGATTAGATAGATTTGGAGAAACAACAAAGATTATTAGTGCCGAAGATTATGTAACAATACCAAGAAATGGTAAAGAACCAATAAGAAAGATATTACTTAAAAATAATTGGTTTACAAGAGGTACACAAAACCACGCCTTGACAGCAACTTTCGGATATTCAGAACTACCACCAGAAGATATTATCGAAGCGACCACAAGACTAGCTGTAATGTTCGCTGGAACGGGTAAATCGGGACAAATAACAGGTAAAAACAGTGAATCGATAGGAGATTACTCAATTAGTTACGGACAAGGAGAAAAAGAGCAAGAGATTAACCAAATCAAGGCTATATTAGATAATTATACAGACATACACTTATGATTCAAGATTGGTACAATGACACATTTGACGTTTACCGCCAAAAAGAGATTTTGGACGAGAATGGCAACGTTGTAGGTACTAATGAAGAAAAAGTTGGAACTGTTACAGGAGATTTACAACAGATAGACAGAGAAAAGGCGGAAGATATGAACTTATCATTCAGTAAGCCTTATATGTTTAGGTGTAGCACCGATGAAGATATAACAGAGGGCGATAAATTAAAAAGAAATGGTGAAGAATACAATGTAAACGGATTCAAGGAATTAAATCACCCAAGAATAGATAATAATCACTTAGAGGTAATCTTAAACCGATGAAAGTAGAATTCAGAGAAAGAGATATAAGAGCATTAAGAGAAGCGATAAGAAGAAGTCCGGACACAGTAGCAAGGCGATCAGGAACGATGATGAATAGGATTAAAAACCGATTACAGCAACGAATAATGAGAAATCCTTGGGAGATTGGTGGAATGGGAGGAGGTGCACCGGTAAAGACGGGCTCACTAAGAGACGCACACAGATATTCGGCAAGTCCTACTGAGGCGAGAGTTTGGTTGCCGGATTCAAAGGCTGACGCTTACGGTAGATTAGTACACGAAGGAACATATAAAATGGAAGCAAGACCTTGGATGGATTACGCGGTAGAAAAAGAACAACAAGAAATTAACAATATAACTAGCAATTTCTTGGACGACATAGTTCAAGACTTAGCAAAATAATGTACGTATCAATAATACAACAACTTAAAGAAATATTTGAAAACATCGTGATAAGTGAGATTCCCGACGGAGATGATTTGATGCTTACAGTTTACCCGCACCCATTAGAAAAAGATAACTATCCTGATTCATATCCAGCAGTAGCATTCTATCCGAACGATTACAACAATGAATTTGCCTCCAATAGTGCGAATATGAAACAGTTAAAATTTAGAGCCGTATTGATGGTAAACGCAGAACAAATTGACAACAAAACCCTTTTTACCTTCACGCTTCCAAATACAGCCGATAAGGTGATAGAAGCGATCGATAACAGCTGGGATATGGGTACGAGGGTAGATGGACATAGAGTTTGGCTTAGAACCGATGTCGGGCTGTGGGGAAAAGAAATAAAAGATGACGGCGAAGTTGGGTTTGTAGATATGGATTTATTAGTAAAGTTTCAAAACAAAGTCGATTAATTACAAGTTAAAAATAAAATTATGGCAGAACACATAGGAAAATTTCAAGAGATAGGATTCTCAACCGAGGACGAAAGAGGAGTAGCAGAGGATTCTATAGATAAATCAGCTAAAAAGATTGAAGCTGACTTCTATAAACAAGTAGAAAAGACTGAAGATCTTTCAGTAGTTGCAACTGTAGCTGATATTCAAAAATTACGCAAAGTTAGCTCCCTTTTCGAAGGGGATGTAAACATGAACTTACATGTTGACACCGTTGGTTATTTATTCAGTAACATTTTTGGAGATGTAACCACTACGGAGTTTGAAGACGTTGCTAGTGAAGGATTAGGAGTTTATGAACACGATTTTGAAGTTGATGAGGACATAAAAAGACAAACGCTCACAACTTTCGTTAAAGATGGAGATGTCAAACAGTTAAAAGTATCTAACTGTGTAGTTGACAGCTTCTCACTTTCAGTAGACCAAGATGATATTATCTCATCTGACTTTAGTTTAGTTGGAACTGTAGCAGAAGACGATAGCAGTGAATTTAGTTACGATAAAGAATACGACTTCATTGCTAGAGATTTAGAAGTTAAATTAGCATCAAGTAAAGCCGGACTTTCTAATTCTAACGGATACTGTGTAAAATCACTAGACATAGATATAGAAACAGGTGCAGAACCGAACTATTGTAGTGATGGAAACTACGAGCCAAGTGATGTATTTCAAGGGGCGTTGTCAATTAGTGTAGATCTTAACCTTGATTACACCGACACAACTTTCCAAGACTTATACGAAAGCGATGAGCCGAAGTATATGAGGATTACTATTGCTGGTGATCAGGATTTAGTAGACGAAGAGGGTGAAGACTCAAAATACCCAACATTAGAAATTGACTTAACAAAAGTATTTGTTGAAGGCTGGGATAGAGATTCTTCTCAAGATGAAGTTATCACTCAAGACGTAACTATCAGAGCCGCTTACAACGAAGACGACGGCGAAATGGTAACAGCTAAACTTATTAACAAAACTGAATCTTACGAGTAATATGAAAACATTAAACCTTACAAACTACGACGTTAAAATTAAGGAGAAAGAAGATTTGACTTACGGAGATGTTGAGGATATTCAATATGCCTTAATGGAGGCAGTAGATATTGACGGTAGAGGGCAAATGAAGTCTGTTAAAGGACAAGAAATGAAAAAAGCTCGTAGAAGTACTACTAAAAGGGTTATTGTTGAAATTAAGGACGAAAATGGAGAAGAGGTTAAGTTTTCAGATAAATGGCTTGACAACTTACCGGCAGAAGACGGAATGAAGCTTATGGAAGAAGTAGACAGCGAAACTTCCTCTATTGGAAAGAAAAAAAAAGAATCGAAATAAAGAGAGAGCTTAACGAAAAAAAAACGCCCAGTAGTTATGTGGTGATGGAACAGCTATCCGCTGAATACGGATGGAGTCCATCAGAAATAAGAAAGGAAAAAGCGGAGGATATATTGACTTACTGGGCAATCCTCCAAACCAAGAGAAAAATACAAAAAGAAGAATCTAAAAAATAATGGCTCAAAGAGAACTACAAATTATAGCCAACTTACAGGATAACGTTTCCGAACAACTTGATGGACTTCAAGGAAACCTGAATGATATGAAACCTACCTTTAAAAAGATGGCAGGAATTGGTACTGCCGGTTTTGCTGCTATTGTGGGGGGTTCATTAAAGGCTGCTACAGAAGCCGGTAAATATGCTGATAGAATCACAGACGCCGCCGATGCTACTGGAATGAGTACAGAAGCAATACAAGAATGGGAACACGTTGCAGAAGCAGCTGGAGTTCAACAAGAAGTAGTTACTAATTCCGTTCAAAGATTCGCAAGACAATTAGATCGAGCTGCAGACGAAAGTACTGATATGGGTCAGACTATGGAAAAATTGGGAGTAGAAGTCCAAGACGCAGACGGAAACTTCCGAGATATGGACAGCATAATGGAGGAGACTATTGCAGGATTACAGGGCATGGAAAATGACACCGAAAGAGTGGCGGAAGCAATGGATATATTTGGAAGAGGTGCAGGAGAATTAGCACCTATTTTAGGAATGACAGAGGAAGAGGTTGAAGGATTTAAAGAAGAAGCTCACGAAATGGGGCTTGTTATGGATGACGAAGCGGCTGAAAAGGCTGATAAATTCAGAGAAAGGTTTCAAATACTTCAAAGACAACTTGGAGGAATGGTTAGAGAAGTAGGACAATCAGTTATCCCTATATTCCAAGACTTAGTAGAGAGAATTAGTCCGATTATTACACAAGTAACACAATGGATTAACGAAAATCCAGAACTTACAGCGACCATCTTAGCAGTTACAGCTGCGGGGTTCGGTATTATTGGTGTATTAGGAACATTGGGACTTTTAGTAGCAAGTATAACACCCGCAATAGGTGCTCTGGCAGCTGTTTTTGCAGTTGTGGCATCTCCAGTTGGAATTGTAATCGGGTTAATCGCCGGACTTACTGCAGGGTTAGTATACTTATGGAATACAAATGAAGAATTTAAAGAGTTTGTAATAAATGCTTGGGAAATTATAAAAGACTACGCAGAAGTTATATTTAATGAAATACGTCAGCTTGTAGAAGCCGCAATGGAAAGAATACAGCAAGTTGTAAAGCTTGTTTTAGAAAAAGTAAGAGAGTTTTGGGACAGAAACGGAGAAAGAATAATAAGCATATTGGAATCAGTTTGGTCTATAATCCAAAGCATTATCCAAATAGGAATGGATTTTATATTGGGACTAATAAGAACCGTTACAGCAATAATAGAGGGCGACTGGAGTACTGCCTGGGAGGAAATCAAAAACACTTTTAGTAAAATATGGGATTCAATAACCGATATTTTTAGCGATGTCTTATCCATTATGATGGATTTAGTATCTATATATATTACAGAGGCGAGGGAAGCGATCGGAGGATGGTTAGAAGGGACTTGGGAAAGCATAAAAGAAACTTGGGAAGGAATATATAATTTCTTTGGAGATATTTGGGATGGAATCACTAACATATTCAAGAATGCAATAAACGGCGTTATATATATGGTAGAGGGAATGATCAATAGGATTATCAGCGGACTGAATAGCTTTGCCAATAGGGCAAATAGAATAGGTGATAGAATAGCAGGGGTTCCAGGAGTTCCAAGACCTCCAAGGGTCCCTACAATTTCAGAAATAAGCCTACCAAGATTACACGATGGAGGTATTATTGATTTACCTGCAAGTCAAGAAATGCCGATAATGGCAAGG
>PWIY01000060.1 GCA_003560215.1 Bacteroidales bacterium
AATATTGATGGTTGTATATGCTTTGTTCCTGAGCAGGATCCGCCAGGCAATTTTCAGGTAGCTGAAGAGCATCGTTGGCTTGCTTTGTTACGATTACTTTCCAAAAGGTGACCGAATACCGTGCCACTTTACAAAAATAACTATAAATGAGATAAATACACCTACAGGTAAAACAATAAATGCGTTTTGCCCGTTCACATACGGACACCCTTTGTATCAAAACGGACACCGTTTCAGCTGCCAAAAGCAGAATACGGGGCACATCAGGCCATTGATGAGGGATACATCAGGCCATTGATGAAAAGACTCAACCCATGATCCGGACCGGCGAAGTGTTAAAAATGTTGTGTCATATTGGAAATAATTCCTACTTTTGCCCCGAATACACCCCGCTCAAAACAGGGTTTATTTATAAGGAAGGGCTGAGAGAACAGGCTCAGTGACGCCCTAGCAACCGGTCTCAGGACAAAGGTGCTAAAACCTGCCCGAACGGGAATTATAAATTAAAACCACTACGATGCACACCACACATCTTTTCCTGTGGCCTTTGTCGCCAAACAATGCTGACCTGATTCATTCAATCATTGCACACAGGTTTTCTTTCCTCTGTCACATCATGCATGGCTCTGCCTACTATATGCGCGTCAGGCGCATATAATTTTATCCGCCCGGCAATCCGGCCCGATCACAAGAGATCCGGCCTGGCTACGAAGTGATTGACAGCCGACATTGCCGGCACCAACCCGTAAGCACCTGAAAGTGTGATTCTGCAGCAAAGAATCAGCCGGAGGCATTGTTTACAGCTGCCCGGTGCCTTCAGGGGTGCATGCAAAAGGCACATCATCTGATTTACTCATTCATCAAAAATTTCGCGACATGAACCATACCAACTCCTATCGTTTTGAAACCCTGCAACTCCATTCAGGATATAAACCGGATCAGAAAAACAGTGCAAGGGCCACCCCCGTTTACATGACCACTGCTTACCAGTTCAACGACAGTGACCATGCCGAAAGACTGTTCAACCTGGAAGAGAACGGCCACATTTACAGCCGGATCAACAACCCCACCAACGACATGCTTGAAGAACGGATCACCGCACTGGAAGGTGGTGCAGCCTCACTGGCCCTGTCATCAGGACATGCCGCACAGCTTATTGCCCTGGTCAGTATTCTGTCTCCCGGTGATTCTGTGGTTTCCTCTCCTTATCTTTATGGCGGCACTTACAACCAGTTCAGGCACAGCATGGATAATTTCGGGATCTCTGTCAGGTTTGCCAGGGATGACAAACCTGAGGCAATGGAGGCAATGATCGACAACACAACGAAAGCGCTCTATGTGGAAAGCATTGGAAACCCCGGCTTTTCCATACCGGATTTTACCGGTCTGTCTTCCCTGGGTGAAAAATACGGGATTCCCCTGATCGCAGACAATACCTTTGGCGGTGCAGGTTTTCTTTGCCGGCCCGTCAGCCACGGGGCAGCCATCGTGGTGCAGTCGGCCACCAAATGGATCGGCGGCCATGGTCAGGCCATGGGGGGCATGATTACCGACAGCGGCCGGTTCAACTGGAACAACGGACTGTTTCCGAAGCTCAGCAAACCCTCACCCAGTTACCACGGCCTGTCCTTCACCCGGCAATTCGGCGAACTGGCCTTCATTGCAAAGGCCAGGGCAGAATACCTGAGAGATCTCGGACCCTGCCTCAGCCCTTTCAATGCATTTTTGCTGCTGAACGGAACAGAAACCCTTTCGCTGCGGATGCAGAAGCAATGCGACAACGCACTGCGGATCGCCCGGTGGCTCAGGGAACACCCCATGATAAAAGGTGTTAATTACCCGGGGCTTCCTGACCACCCATCCCATGAAAATGCAAAGAAATACCTGGAAAATGGGTTTGGCAGTGTACTGTCTTTTGAAATCAGGGGTGATCTGCAACAAACCGCCAGCGTAGTGGATAACCTGAAACTGATCAGTCATGTGGCCAACGTGGGCGACAACAAAACACTGATCATTCAGCCGGCTAAAACAACCCACAGGCAACTGCCTGAAAAGGCAAGAGAGGCAGCAGGGGTGTTTCCGGGAACACTCCGCCTGTCGCTGGGCATTGAACACATTTACGACATCATGGGTGACCTTGAACAGGCCCTGCATCAACTTCAAAAATAAATCCAAATGCAAAAAGAAATATTTCAATACGATGGGAACCTGTTGCTTGAAAGCGGAACCACCATCAACAAGCCGGTGATCACCTGCCATATATCCGGCAAAGATAAAATTGCTGAGAAACCGGTTGTGTGGATCTGTCATGCACTGACGGCGAACTCGGATGCCACAGCCTGGTGGCCCGGGTTGGTGGGAACAGGCAGGTTTTATGACCCCGAACAATACACCATTGTATGTGCTAACATCCTGGGGAGTTGTTACGGAACAACAGGCCCGGACAACATCAATCCCGGCACAGGCCAGGCCTGGCTTCATAATTTTCCGGCCATCACCATCCGTGATATGGTCCGGGCACATATCCTTATGCGGAAACACCTCGGCATCGGAAAGATCCACACCCTGATCGGCGGATCAATCGGCGGGTTTCAGGCGCTGGAATGGGCCATTATGGAGCCGGATGTTTTTCAGCATCTGATTGTTATTGCCACCGGCAGCAAGGCCACGCCCTGGGCCATAGCCATCAACGAAACCGAACGGATGGCCATTGAGGCCGACCAGAGCTTTGACGGCAAAGATCCTGAAGGCGGAAAACAAGGTCTGGCTGCAGCAAGGGGGATCGGTTTGCTGAGCTACAGAAGCTATGAGGCCTACAACGCCACCCAAAAAGAGAAGTCCGGAGCAGCAACTGACGGGTTCCCGGCTTCTTCTTACCAGCGTTACCAGGGAAAAAAACTGGCTGATCGCTTCAACGCCTATTGTTACCACAGGCTGACCAAAGCCCAGGATACACACAATGTGGGAAGATACCGTGGTGGGGAAGCAAGGGCACTGGCAAAGATTCAGGCACAAACCCTGAGTATTGGCATAGAAAGTGACGGATTATTTCCGCCGGAAGAGCAGGAGTTTATTGCCGGTAACATCCCCAACGCAAGTTTCAGAGTCATTCATTCAGATTACGGCCACGATGGCTTTCTGCTTGAATATGATCAGATTCAGCAAGCCATCGGAGCCTTTTACCAAAAAAAACACACATGAACCATACAAATAACAAACAAAAAATAGGATTATTCGGTTTCGGGGTTGTGGGTGAAAGCCTGCATCACGTGATTACAAACAGCCGTGCTGCCAATGCAGAAGTGGTCAAGGTCTGCATCAGGGATCCGCACAAGAAAAGGAGCCTGCCTGCAGAAATGTTCTGTACCGAAAAAAACGAAATCATTGACAACCCGGAGATCAACCTGGTGGTGGAGCTCATTGATGATGCCGGGAAGGCTCTTGAAATTGTCAAAGATGCAATGCAGGCAGGAAAGAGTGTGGTTTCAGGCAACAAGAAGATGCTGGCCACCCACATGGAGGAGCTCCTGGAGCTGCAGGAGCAGTCGGGCAGTGCCCTGCTGTATGATGCCTCGGCCTGTGGCAGCATTCCGGTTATACGAAACCTCGAAGAGTATTATGACAACGACCTGCTGCTTTCCATTACCGGCATTCTGAACGGATCATCCAATTATATCCTGAGCCGGATGTTCAATGAGGAAGTCGATTTTGCGCAGGCCCTGGACCGGGCACGGGAAATGGGGTTTGCCGAAGCAGACCCCAGCCTCGACATAGAGGGACATGATGCATTGTATAAAATCATCATTCTGGCCATGCATGGTTTTGGCAGCAGGGTCAGCAAGGATGAAATATTCTTTTCGGGCATCAGTCACATCGGCCCGGCCGACATCCGTTTTGCCAGGGAGAGGGGCTACAGGATCAAGCTGGTGGCCCAGGCACAAAAGGTACACCACAACAAGCTGGCGCTTTTCGTGATGCCGAAGCTGGTAACCCGGGCGGAGTATATTTACAATGTGGAAGACGAATACAATGGAGTGGTCATTGAAGGGGAGTTTTATGAAAAACAATTCATGTTCGGGAAAGGCGCAGGAGGGTTTCCAACGGGGAGTTCTGTTCTTTCTGACATCACCGCCAGAACACATAACTACCGGTATGAATATAAAAAGCGGAAATATTTTTCTCCACCGTCCCCGACAAACGACGTGCTACTTGAAGTTTACTATCGCTATCGCTTTACAGAGGATCTGCTGTTGCTCGATTTTGAAGAGATCACCGAACACCACAGCACCCGCGATTACTTTTACGTGATCGGGCATATTCGCCTTGGGGCATTGCTGCAGGTCAGGGATAAATTGAACAACATGAAGGTGTTCCTGGCCTTTACAAGAATTATGCAGGCTTAATCATTCCGGGCAGCTTTCATATATTCAAGGATCTGACGCGCAATTTTTTCCGGATCATCTTCAGGGAGGTCGAAAATACAGACGTCCCCCGTATTCCATTTTCGCAAAACCAGGTCTTCCAGCCGTTTCCTGACAACCCAGATATGGGGGATCATGCTGCGGGCCAGGAGATCCCCGATGGCAGGAGCCCATCCCCCATCCCGTATCTCCAGCGGTCCGATCTCATCAATTACCACAAAATCAGCTGCACTTTGAACGGATCGTTCCAGCAAGGACTTTCCCCAGGTGATGCCGGTTACGGAGAAATTGAACCGTCCGGCACGAAAACCATTTTCAATGGGATCCAGTGAGCACAGTAGTTTTCGTTCACCGGATTGAACATCCTCAAGGTAATAGGCACTTCGGTCGGGGCTGTCCGTATCTCCTGCTGAAAAAAAGCCCGCCGGGTGCAGACCTTCATTGCGCAGCAACTGCACCACCTTTTTTGCCGCAGTGGTTTTTCCGGAATGCACCTCGCCCGACAATATGAATATGGCTGATTTCCCGGACTCCAGCCGGATCATTTCGTTCAGAAGAGACCGGGCACTTCCCAGCATATCAAATACCAGTTTTCTGATGGCCTTCAGCCCCGGAGTCCTGAAGCTGAAGGCTTCGGCAATCGAAGGAAGTGCAGAGAATGCAAGATCAACTGCCTGGTATACATTCCGCAACCCGCGCTTGTACAGAATATTTTTGATGGCCGGATTCTTCATTTCAGCACTGACGGCAGAAAAAGAAGTGAGCAGGATCATGGCCCTGAATATCATCTGCATCCCCACAATCAACCCTTCGGGTTTGATCAGCCGGTCAACGGTCACGCCCCCGTAAAAAATTCCGGAAAAACCCAGAATGACAAGCAGCTGTACCCATAAAGCCGGTTTCTTCAGATACCCCATTACCTGCCTGTACCTGAAATACATCAATGACAGAAAGATGATGGTATAAAAAAAGGATATTTCCGGTGATGCGCTTCTGATGACCCACATCCCGGCAACAAGCAGTGCAAGGATCATCAGCAGAAATGGGATGGCATGCTGTTTTCTGCGGGTATGCCGGAACAACTCGCTTTGTACCCGTGGTTCCAACCTCAGACGGATCTCCCGGCCGTTGTTCTTTTTCAGGAAGGCCTGCCCAGCCCTGTACCCCAGCCAGGCCGCAACAGATCCTGCACCAAGGTATATACCCGCGAGCAACAACAGCAAGCCGGGGGCAGAGATGGCGGAGAAGCCTGTTTGTGAAACCGCAAAATCAACCATGTTTTCCAGCAGCACGACAATGTCCCAGCCATACAGCACAAGCAGGGTAAATGCCCTTTGTACCAGTGCGCTGAATACGGCCAGGGCTCCGGCAAGGACAAAAGCAACAGGGTTTGAGCCCAGCAGCCGGATCACCACTTCCAGCAACAATGCCTCGGAAAAAATACCGATCATCGGTCCGATCACAATGGCACTGGGAGAAATGGACTTCATCAGGGCGCAGATGAGCCCTGCCCGCCAGATCATACCCGGCAAAGGCCATAACTGATAAAAGGAGATCACCAGGTAAACCGTGGCAAAGGAAAGCAGGCTCCCTGCCAAAGGAATCCGCATATTGTGCAACAGGCTTCCCAGGATAATTTCTACGGCAGCCCATAAACTGCCAACCACAGCAGCTTTCATCCATTTTTCCGGCAGCGGTTTCCCCGGGAAGAAACGACTCATTGACCGGTGGGGTTATAGGGTGCCAGTTTCAGGAAAGCCCACAGGGTGAAAACAGCCATGATCAATGCCGCAACCACAGCCGTTACCGCAATGGAAGTATAATCGGCCTGGCGGTTCAGGTAAATCCCGGCAAATGCCCAGATTACCGCCAGTCCAATGAAGGGATTCTGCAGGCGGTACAGTGCAAAGGCCGTGATCAGAAGCCCAGTGGCAATTAACAGGATGGTCCAGCTGACATCAGATATGCCCCAGCCTCCCCAGTTGTAATTTACCAAAAGGGCGGTCACATTGGCAATGGTGGCAATGCTGATCCAGCCGAGATAAACACCGAATGCCGCCCTGGTGAGCCCCATCGCCTGTCCGCGCAGCTGATAATTAATGTATATGAGCACCGCCAGCAAGGCCAGCATGATCAGCAGGGAGGCGGGCAGGTATTTATAGTGCCAGGCCACGATCCACAAGCCATTAAGCAGGCAGCTCAGGGCAAAAGCCCACCCGATGGCCTCCACCAGCGCCCTGTTTTGTTCACGGAGCTGAAGCAGGCAAAAAATACCCAGCATCAGATAGATCACCCCCCAGATAGAGAAAGTGACCCCGGCCGGCACAAACAGATTGGGATAGGCTGCCGACAATTCACCCGTGGTTCTGCCCCCCAGGGGCAGGGCATTGGCCAGATAATTCATGACCGCCATAAAGATGAAAAACAGAACGTTGATGTA
>PWIY01000326.1 GCA_003560215.1 Bacteroidales bacterium
AGAGATAAAGGTATCCAGCAAATCATCCATCACGTCCCTGAGCTCGGTAAACACCTTGGAGTCGCGAAAATAAATATAACGTCTTCCGTCTATGATCTGAAATGTCATGGGAGGGTGGGCAGAAAAGTAATCTGCCAGGTCTCCGGTCAGCCGTTCAAACCCGTGTAACCGCGAAGGCAAATTACTGCTGGATATCACTTCACCCTGCTCATCAGTCAGTACAAGGGGAATGGTGGTATTGCTCTCCAGAATATTTGTATACAGGGTAAGTGCATCACGATCAACCTCAGCCCTGTTCAAACGATCATAGACCTGGGTCAGCAATTCCACCCGCTTGTGTTCCTCCTCGCGAATCACATCAAAAAGCCTTTCACTGTCCTGCAACAACGTTTCTCTTTTGCGGATGGCATCAGCCCATAACTCCACACGCTGACGTTCATCCTGCGAAATTTTCCGCACCATGATATCGGTGTAATACAGGGAGGCAATCACAATAACCGCTGCAAAGGCCAGCAGGTAGAGCTTCCACCTTTGCTTCCTCGAATATACTTCAAACCCCGTAATTTGATTGAAGAGTCCCAAACCCGTTATTTTTCTGTCGTTTTTCTTGTACCTGATTCAACCAGGAATTCTTTCTCAAAAATATAACTTTTGTATCACATGGGGGATGATTCTTTGCAGAAGCAGACAACCAAAAAAATGTCGCAAAACATGTACTGATATTCTTTACTTTTGCCTTAGGAATCTGAAAAAGCTCCAACATGTCATTTCTGAACAGCATCGCTAGCTGGTTTGTTAAAAAACGGCTCTCACAAATCAATCATTTCAGGGAGAACCCCGCTGAGGTGCAGAACGGGGTCTTAAAGGACCTGCTTCAGCTATCGCACAATACCGAATGGGGAGAAAAATTCGAGTTCAGTACCATAAAATCTTACAAGACTTTCAGTGAGCGGCTCCCCATTCAGGATTACGATGACCTGCAGCCAACCATTGAGCGCATGCTTAAAGGAGAACAAAATATTCTTTGGCCGAGTGATATACAGTGGTTTGCAAAATCTTCCGGCACCACGGCCGATCGCAGTAAGTTTATCCCCATCAGCCCTGAATCACTGTCCGAATGCCACTATAAAGCGGGCAGGGATGTTCTGGCCATTTACTGCCACCACCATCCGGATAACCGGGTCTTTGACGGCAAAGGCCTGATCATGGGGGGTAGCAGTAAAGTTAGCGAGTACAGCAACAGTATTTCTGTGGGTGATTTATCGGCTGTATTACTCCGGAATGTCCCGTTTTACGGTGAATTTTTTCGTACACCAGACCTCTCGCTGGCACTGATGGAAAACTGGGAAGAGAAACTGGATAAAATTGCCCATGCCACATATGCGGAGAACGTCACCAACATAGGCGGGGTTCCGTCCTGGAACCTGATTCTGTTAAAACATGTGTTGGAGATCACCGGCCGCAACCACATTCTGGAGGTCTGGCCCAACCTCGAGCTTTTTATTCACGGAGGCGTAAGCTTCGCCCCATACCGGCCTCAGTTTGAAAAAATCATCCCTTCACAGCACATGGTTTACCTGGAAACGTACAATGCCTCTGAAGGGTTTTTCGGCATCCAGGACAACCCGCATGAAAATGACATGTTGCTCATGCTTGATTACGGGATATTCTACGAGTTTATCCCGGCAGAGGATCTGGAAAAAGACTCACCCCGCATCATTCCACTGTGGGAAGTTGACACCGACACCAATTACGCCATGGTCATCACCACCAACGGAGGGTTATGGAGATACCTGATCGGTGACACCGTCCGCTTTACGAGCCTGTCTCCTTACCGCATCCGGATTTCCGGGCGGACCAAAAGCTTTATCAATGCATTCGGTGAAGAGGTAATTGTAGACAATACCGACAGTGCTTTACAAAAAGCCTGTGATGAAACAGGTGCCGTGGTCAGCGAATATACGGCAGCTCCCGTTTACCTGGACGACAATCAGAGCGCAGCCCATGAATATGTGATTGAGTTTGAAAAAGAACCGGCTGATATGACCCGCTTCAGCACAATCCTGGATCAGGAGTTGCAGAACCTGAATTCAGATTATGCAGCCAAACGCAGTGCGGATCTGATGCTGAAAAAACCCAAGCTGACCAGGGTTCCGCCCGGCACATTTTTTAACTGGCTCAAATCCAAAGGCCGGATCGGCGGACAGAACAAAGTTCCGCGGCTTCATAACGGGAGACGCTACGTGGACG
The DNA here is from genome assembly GCA_003560215.1 of Bacteroidales bacterium. GTDB lineage: Bacteria > Bacteroidota > Bacteroidia > Bacteroidales > UBA7960 > PUPG01. The sequence goes on from PWIY01000326.1 coordinate 2,251, forward strand.
AGATTCTCGATTTTTTTAACAGATCCGGGCACTGATTGTTTGTCCGGGGCAACTGCCTGCTTGTTTCCCGTATATTGTACCATAATCCAACAACAACCAAAACCTGCACAACATGCACATAGCCATTGCCGGGAACATCGGTTCAGGAAAAACCACACTGGCCGGATTGCTTTCGAAGCATTACGGATGGGAAGCCCATTATGAGGACGTAGATACCAATCCTTACCTGAATAATTTTTATGAAGATATGCAGCGCTGGTCGTTCAACTTGCAGATCTATTTTCTGAACAGCCGCTTCCGCCAGGTGGTGGAAATTCGGAAAAAGAACAAAAAAGTCATTCAGGACAGAACCATTTATGAGGATGCATACATTTTTGCACCCAACCTGCATGCCATGGGCCTGATGTCATCCCGCGACTTTAACAACTACTCCAGTCTTTTTGAATTAATGAGTTCGCTGATCGATCCGCCCGACCTGCTCATTTATTTGCGGGCAAGTGTTCCCACCCTGGTAAACCAGATTCAGAAAAGGGGACGCGACTATGAAAATTCCATCAGGCTGGATTACCTTCAAAAGCTGAATGAACGTTATGAGGATTGGATCAGTGGTTATGACCTCGGGAAGCTGCTGGTAGTGAACGTTGACGATTTGAAATTCAGTGAAAACCAGCAAGATCTGGGCAGCATTATTCAGAAAATTGATGCCGAAATTCACGGGCTGTTCTAAAACCGTTGCCATGCATGCCATAGGTATCATCCCCGCACGTTACGCTTCTTCCCGGTTTCCGGGAAAGCCACTGGTAAAAATCAGCGGGCGATCCATGATACAGCGTGTATATGAACAGGCCCTGAAGTGCCCGGACCTGAACGAAGTGGTGGTAGCCACCGACGATCAGAGAATCTTTGATCATGTTACAACGTTCGGCAAGGCAATCATGACAAGCACCAATCACAAAAGCGGGACAGATCGTTGTGAGGAGGCGGTGAAATTGCTCAACACCTGTAACAAGTACACCGAAAGCGATATCGTGGTAAATATCCAGGGAGATGAACCATTGATTGATCCGGGACAGATCCGGCAGGTCATCAGCGGTTTTTCTGACCCCGGCAGGCAAATCATTTCATTAAAGAAAGAGATTTACTCCCAAACAGACCTCCAAAACCCGAACGTGGTGAAGGTCGTTTGTGACCGATCAGGCAACGCATTGTATTTCAGCCGTTCGCCGATACCATTCGTTCGCGGGGAATCACCGGCGGGCATGCCGCCAAAGGCCAGCTTCAAACATCTGGGGATGTACGGATACCGAATCCGGACACTCAAAGAAATTGTGGCGCTTCCTGCAGGAAAGCTTGAACAGCTCGAATCGCTCGAACAATTGCGATGGCTTGAGTTCGGTTACAACATCTTTTTGGAAACAACAGAATTGGAAAACGTATCAATCGACACGCCCGAAGACCTGAAAAAAATTCCGGCAAATCCGGATAAACCCGGGTAACAAAAAGACCTATACACGGGAAAAATAGCTTTGTAGTAATTTTTTCTTAATTTAGTTCCCTGCATAAATTGACATCAAGGAAAGCCGGAAACAAAACAATCACAATATGAAGATCGGAAAATACATCAGCGATTTACTTTTCACCCACGAAACCGTCATATTACCGGGGTTTGGTTCCTTTTCCACCAGATATGTACCGGCAAGGTTCATCCCGGAAAAGAACATCGTAGAGGCACCGGCAAAAATTGCAGATTTCAGCCCGGAGCCCAAAGAGGGTTATACACCGCTGACTGCTGTTATTGCTGAGCGGGAAGGAATGACAGAAAAGGCAGTCATTGATTTCTTCGGAAAGCTGGCGCATGAAATCAACGGGTCACTTCAGTCGGGCAGAAAAGTGGAGCTGGAGAATATCGGGCTGTTTCAAATGGACGAAAAGGGCGAAATCCATTTCAGCCCCGACAGAAGCATCAATTACCTGAAAGAAGACACAGGCGTAAGCCACGTCAAAGCCCCGGTCTTCACCCCTCCCGCAGAGGAAGATCAGCAAGCCGGCACCCAAAAGGATGAACCTGAAAGAGAACCTGTAACCACAGCGGCTGAAGAAGATACAACACCCCCTGTTCAGGCAGCCACTGAACCTGAAACAAAAAAAGAAATGACAGAACACAACGAAGCAAACAACGAAAAAAGGAAAAAATCCGGAGGCTTTTGGTGGTGGCTCTACATAGCCATTCCGCTTCTGGTGATTTTGCTCATCCTTCTGCTGAGATTTGATTACTTCTTTGGCGGGGAAGGCCTATTCCGCCGCCAGGCGACGGTTGAACGCGTTGAGCCGGTGCCTTCCGAACCGGCCGAACCCGCTGATACCACGTTGATTGATGAACCCGATGAAGAGGTTATCGAGCCCGAACCGGTTCCGGCCGACCCCGATATCGAGCCACCAGCTCCGGAAGCCGGTCGCCCGGTTTATTACATTGTTGTCGGAAGTTTCCGCAACGAAAGGGAAGCACAAAAACTTGCCCTGCAGCTCCGGTCTGACGGTGCTTCTCTGGCCAGTGTGTTTATGCAAACCCCGGCTGAGTACCACCGTGTGTGTTACGGGTATTATTACGATCTTGAAGAAGCAGAGAATATTAAAGCCTCTTTGGATGACGAACTCAGGGGCAAAGCCTGGATTCTGCACCGATAATCAATTTCTGAATCATTCTACCCTATGTACTGTGGCTAAAAATAAGCTAAAAAAATTTGCTGAAATCAATAGCTTTTCCAATGTAATTCAGCCGCCGGCCTATTTTTCCATTTCCAGTTTCAGGTACAAGGGAAAATGGAAAGAGTATTTTTTCCGGAATCAAAACCCAATCATTCTGGAAATTGGCTGTGGCAAGGGGGAATACACTGTAGGTATGGCAAGGGCAATGCCCGGTTATAATTTTATCGGCATTGACATCAAGGGAGACCGTCTTTGGACAGGAGCCAGGGAGGCACTTGATGAAGGCTTGTACAATGTGGGATTCCTAAGGGTGAGGGCCGAAGCAATCAATGCTTTTTTCGGAGAAAATGAAGTACATGGGATCTGGCTCACTTTTCCTGACCCGCATCTGAGAAATTCACGTTCAGACAAACGCCTCACCTCTCAGCGCTTCCTGGAAAAATACAGCCGGTTGCTGGCTTCTGAAAGTCCCATCCATCTGAAAACAGACAATCACTCACTTTTCCGTTACACACTGGATGTGATCAGGGAAAACGGCCACAGGCTGATCTCAAAAACTGAAAACCTTTACAATGATCCTGATATACAGGATGGTTTGCTCAAAGACATCCAGACATATTACGAAAAAAAGTTTCTGGGAGAGGACAAGCCCATTTTTTACCTGCAATTTGTGCTGAATGACACAAAAAAATAATCGTTCCTTCTTTGACAAAGTGTATGCGGTGGTCCGCGAAATCCCCCGCGGACGGGTAACAACCTATGGAGCCATTGCTGCCTGCCTGGGCAGCAGGGGCAGCAGCCGCATGGTAGGTTGGGCAATGAATCAATCACATGCGTCAGATCCTTCCCTTCCGGCCCATCGGGTCGTAAACAGAAAAGGCATGCTGACAGGAAAACACCATTTCGGGGATCCAAACCTGATGAAACAGCTTCTGGAAAATGAGGGCCTGGAGATAGAAGATGACAAGGTGCTCAATTTTGACCTTCACTTCTGGGATCCCTGCTCCCATCTCTGAATAAAGATTAAATTTGCCTTCAGACAGCACTGGCATTTACCATCCACATAACAATTAAAAAAATGCTATCTTTGCAGTGTTATTTATATAAAAACCAAATTAAGATAACAATTTAATTGTTCCGAAATATGTCAGAAAACCTCGAATTGATCAAGAAAGTAGAGAACGTAATCGATCAGATACGCCCTTACCTCGAAGCCGATGGCGGAAACATCCGTTTCGTCAGCCTGACGGAAGACAATGTAGTCAATGTTGAATTGCTTGGTGCATGCGGATCATGCCCCATGAGCCAGATGACCCTGAAAAATGGTGTGGAACAGGCCATGAAAAAAGCCATCCCTGAGATCAAGGCAGTAGAATCGATCAACAATTAAATATCGCGCCATAGGATGCTTCCAGCGGCATTTCCCGCCCTGCACCCAGGCATTTTGCGGATACCCTTAAAACCGGCGGTGACTGGCGGCGTTTATGTTCGCTGCCTGTCACAAGCCGCATGACTTCTCTTACCGTGGCAGCATCATGCCCGGACTTCACAATGGAATCAGCATCCATACCCTCCTCGATGAACTTGTATAGTATTTCATCGAGCACTGCATACTCGGGCAGTGAATCAGAGTCTTTCTGATCAGGCCTGAGTTCTGCTGAGGGTGGCTTGGTGATGGTATTCCGGGGAATTATTTCACGCCTGCTGTTGATCACTTCTGCCATTCCGTAGACTTCTGTTTTGTAAACATCTCCCAGAACCGACAGCCCTCCGCACATATCACCATACAATGTGCCATATCCTACGGCTGCCTCACTTTTGTTGGAAGTATTCAGCAACAGATGGCCAAATTTATTGGAAAGCCCCATGAGCACAATGGCCCGGGCCCTTGCCTG
>PWIY01000355.1 GCA_003560215.1 Bacteroidales bacterium
GTGTTCAGTGATGATCTGGATAAAGCGCTGGCTTCCTTTGTGATTGCCAATGGTGCGGCATCCACCGGCAAGAAGGTGAGCATGTTTTTCACCTTCTGGGGGCTGAACATGCTGAAACGATCCAATCCTCCTACGGTGAAAAAGGATTTTATTTCCCGCATGTTCGGGATGATGTTGCCCGCAAGCAGCAAGGGGCTGAAATTGTCCAAGCTGAATATGCTGGGAATGGGACGCCGCCTGATGCGTCACATCATGAAAAAGAAAAACATTGACTCCCTGGAATCCCTGATCAGTCAGGCGCAGGAAAATGGCGTGGAATTCATTGCCTGTACCATGTCGATGGATGTCATGGGGATCACGCAGGAAGAGTTGATCGACGGGGTGGAATTCGGTGGTGTGGCCACTTACCTTGAAAGGGCGGATGAGGCAGGTCTGAACCTCTTCATCTGATCGCCGTGATCCGATCGCTCTGATCGCCCTGATCACCGGGTATACCCGGATCACCAACTTGAAATGTCGGCCGGCAGCAGGATCATACCGATCCTGTTGTTGGCCGGTTTTTTTCTTTTTGCTCAGGCACAAAGACCGGGAAGCGTATATTGTCAATGATGATGATGGCTACGGCAATGACATAAAAACTTTCCATCAGCAGGTCGTAAAAAAAACGGCCGGTTCCGGAAGTATGGTAGATAGACAGCAGAAGCAAAAAAATAACCTGTACGCTGAAAAACACCCCCAGGTTCAGGCCGGCAGAACGAAGGAGTTGACGCCAGTTTCGGACGAATGCAGTGAAAACCTGCCATCCCAGGATGATAATGGTAGGGTACAACAATGTTTGTATTCGCTGGGGATAGCTTGCCTTGTTGCCGTCCATGATGGTGTGTACCCTGAACAAGCCCTCTCCGTTTTCCTGTTCCACCACAATGTGGGCTTCACTGCCTCCGATGGCCATCACAAGGCTGGAAGCAAAAGCCATCAGCCTGGCGTACAGGATTTCCAGCCCGATGAACCACAGGGACGTGACAGCCAATGCACAAATCAGCAATATGACAATTTTTTTGATCATCCTTGTTTTGACGTTCCGGGCGGCTGTTTGACGCTGTCAGCCTGCGGGGTTATTCTGTGGGCGGTCACCTCCTGCCAGGCCCACAAACCGAAAACCATGAATCCGAATAATACATTCCATACGATGTCATGAACCAGGTCGAATAGATCAGGGCGGTAACTGCCGAGATACCCCATGCTGATAAACCGCAGGTTGTTGATCAGAAAGATACCTGCCAGAATAATTCCGAGGCCACGGATTTTGTGCCTGAGCGGCCAACGTGCAAAGACCACCAGCAAAATGGCAAACAGATAGAATGTATAAGCCGTACACTCCATGATCACCTGCATGTTAAATCCGTTGACTGTAAGAAAAGGCACACTGCTCATTTCAATGGGAACAAACAGGACTCTGCCAAACCGATAGGCTGCATGGGTGGTGAATGCCACAAAAGCCTCATTGAACGGCTCTTTGATGCCCGGAAGGTGCAGGATGGCATTCAGGATAAACCAGGTAGCAAAAGCCCATAGCAACGGTTTGAGGCTTTGGATCATCGCCTTTTTCCGGTCTGATTGCAGTTGCCTTTTCCGGCGTCTGTCCTTTTTGTCTTTCATTCTTTTGCCCAACTTTATTGGATTTGATGGTAAAAATAATATTTTTTGCCCAATCGCTGACCCGTGTTAAATCACGGAAACGCCGGTTTTATCCCTGAATCTTTGGCGCCGAACCCGGAAACTCCGCGCAAATCCCGGAGCGCTTTGGCAAAATATGCCATCTGTTCCCCATATAAAGGGGGGGATTAATTTGTATATTTACAAATAAATACTTTGATTTTTCCATGACGGAGCCTTTGAAAAAAACCGGTTTTTCTGATGACGATGGCGATAAGTATTCGCAATTCAGAACTTTGTTCGATCAATACTATCGTCCATTGACTGTTTTCGCCAAAGATTATGTGCATGATCTTGATATGGCCCGCGACATTGTGCAATCGGTGTTTGTTAAATTATGGGAATCTCATGGGCATATCAATATCAGGCGATCCGCAAAATCTTACCTCTACCAGTGTGTGAAAAATGCCTGCTATAATCACCTTCATGCCAAACAACATAAAAAAACCATTGAGTTCACTGCTGGCATGGTGGTTTTGGAGGATGATGTGGTGGAACAAATGATCGTTGTGGAAACCAGCGAGCGAATTTTTGAAGCGGTGGAAGCTTTGCCAAAAAAATGCCGGGTCATTTTTAAGCTTAGCCGGATCAGGCAGCTAAGACACTCCGAAATTGCAAGGAAGCTGAATATTACCGAGAAAACAGTGGAGAATCAAATAGCAATTGCATTGAAAAAGCTTGCCGATTACCGTATAACCCTGGTGTGGCTGGCTGTTTTTTTTATTTCCATAAGCCTTGCCAGTCAGGCATTATAGCCATAATTATAAAAATATTTTAACATTTTTTAGGGGATACCCCCCTTTTTTTTGTCTTATTAACAGAAACCCGTATTATCTATGCAAAAGAACTCTAACGATTCCAACTTCTGGAGTCTGGTGGCCAGGATCCTGGCCGGACACGCAAGCCAGGAGGAAACAGTGGGCTTTCACCGGATGTTGCTTCAGGATAAAAACCTGATGGAGCTATTTCTGCGTGCCCAGGATTACTGGTCTAAAACAGGAAATCTTTCCGCTTTTGACAGCATCGACGTTGAGAAGGATTGGCAACTGCTGATGAAAAAAATCTCCGAACGGGAAAAGGCCGGGGTCAAATCCTCTGTTCGCTCTGCACCATTGTCAAACAACATTCGCAGGGCCCTGCCTTATGCAGCAGCTGTCCTGGCTCTGGTAGCGGTAATTGCAACGCTCTTTTTATGGCAGTCCGGACCTGCGGCAGAACAACCTGTGATGTACACCACCATTGAGGCCCCGATCGGATCACGATCCAGGGTGGAATTGCCGGATGGTTCCAGTGTCATGCTCAATGCAGGAAGTTCGATCACATATTCCAGTGACTTTAATGTGAGGTCGCGCGACATTCAGCTGGAGGGTGAAGCTTTTTTTGATGTGGTCAAACAGGATTGCCCGTTCATGGTCAATGTCATGGATGTAAACCTGCGGGTAATTGGAACATCCTTCAATGTAAAAGCCTATGAGGATGACGAAGTAATAGAAACCACCCTGGTGAGCGGATCCCTTGTCATAGAAGATGCTCCGGGTTATGAAGGGCGCCTGGGTGAGATCGCCCTTGAGCCAAACCAAAAGGCTACGTTTTTCCGAGAAAGCGGAGAGCTGGCATTGGCTGAGGATGACACAGCAAAAGAGAAGGCTGAAGATATTGCACCCGCTGAACTCCCCCGTCCGGCAAGAACGATCAGCAGGGTGGAGGTGTTACGCAAAAGTGACATCACGCCTGAAATCGGCTGGAAAGACGGGGTGATCGTCGTGGAGAGTGAGCCATTGAATTTGCTGGCAAGGAGACTGGAGCGGAGGTATGATGTCCGTTTCGAGTTTGCGGATGAAAGCCTGAAAGCTTACCGGTATACCGGGCAACTCAGGGAATTAACCCTTGAACAGGTTTTGCATGCCCTGAAACTCACATCTCCCATTGACTATACCATCGATGACAAAACCGTTACAATCAGGGAGAATCCCCTGACCAGGGGGCGGTACAACCAGTACCTGAACTGAACCTGATTGTGACCGGGAGCAGCTTAATAACTTGTTGACTCCACCGTCATCTTTTGTTCATAAAGGAAAAATACTTTTGACAACCGATTATTAACCAAAAAAACATGGATTTGCCTATGGAAAAACCTGAACAAAAAAAACCGGGAAATGCGGCCACATTTCCCGGTGCTTAATCAGTTTTACTGAAACTGTCCGGTCAGCAAAGTGACCGGGTCAAAAAACCGATATTAACCAAAGCTTCACAAAGTTATGGAAAAAAAACCAAATCGTGGGTATTCTTTATTGCCACATGATAATCAAATCTTCAAGGTTATGAGAATATCTTTACTGTTGGCAATCATGAGCATTTCGCATCTGTTTGCCGGAAATCTGGCTTCCCAAACACTCAGCCTGGACATTCAGGAAATGAGCGTACGGGATGTATTACGGGAAATTGAACAGCAAAGTCAGTACAGCTTTTTCTACAATGACAGTTTTTCCGATCTGAATAAAACGGTAAGTGTTTCCGCTGAATCGGATTATATCGATGATATCATGTTTGCTGTGCTGTCAGACACTAATCTTACACACCGTGTTCTGGAAGACAATCATATTGTAATCGCCCCTGCCGGCCGGGAGGCTCAGGATCAGGTAGAGGTGACCGGTACGGTTACCGATGCCCGTGATGGCATGAGCCTTCCGGGTGTGTCGATTCAGGTGCAGGGAACTGCAGCCGGAACCGTGACTGACGTAGATGGTCAGTACGAAATAACTGTGAGCCCGGATGCCACCCTGGTGTTTTCTTTCATTGGAATGAACAACAAGGAAGTGGTTGTAGGTGACCAAAGGGTGATAGATGTGCAGCTGGAATCCGCCTCCATCGGTCTGGGCGAGGTTGTGATCTCGGGTTACTCCGTAAGGCAGCGCAGCAAGCCCACCGGTGCCATTTCACGGGTTGTTGGTGACGACTTCAGGGAAAGCCTGATCCAGACGCCTGACCAGGCCCTGCAGGGACGAATGAGTGGTGTAATGGTGTCCCATTCCAGCGGTCAGCCCGGAAGCGGATTGCTTGTCAGGGTACGGGGAAGAGGATCAATCACGGCTTCCAATGCACCCCTTTATATTGTGGATGGTGTTCAGGTAACGACATATACATCCGCAACCGTTCAGGATAACCCGCTTTCGGGAATCAACCCCAACGACATTGAAAGCATTGAAGTGTTAAAAGATGCTTCGGCCACTGCCATGTACGGTGCCCAGGGAGCAAATGGGGTGGTGCTCATTACCACCAATCAGGCCAGGAGGGGCGAAACAAATATCAATGTGTCATCCCAGTTCGGATTCAATGAACAACCTGCCCTTCTGGATATAATGGATGGCCCGACGTGGACAGAAACCATGATTCAGGGCTATGTGAATTATTACGTGGACCGCGGAGAAGACCCCGATGTGCGCCGGCAAATGGCCATAGAACAGTATGGAGATCCGGCCACTGCACCCACCTATGACTGGCAGGACGCCCTGTTCAGGGCTGGGGCTCTCCGGAATATCAGTGTTTCCGCCTCATCCGGGCTTGACAACACCAATGTGTATTTTTCCGGATCCTATGATTATGAAGAAGGTCCGGTTATTGCAAGTGATTTTGAAAGTTTTCGTTTTCGTTCCAACATCGACCATAGCTTCAACGATCGCTTCACACTGGCAACAAGGCTGAGTGCCTCCCATTCTACTGCCCACGGACATACCGCAGGCAGTGCAAATATCACCAGTCCTTTCCATGGCGGATATACCCAGCGTCCGATTGATGCCATCTACACAGAAGATGGAGACTATAATCACAATGATGTGATCAGAATTAACCTGGTCCATGCGGCAAATGAAAATCTCCGGCAGGCCAGAACCAACCAGCTTCGTGGTAGTTTGACAGGGGTCTATGAGATTTCCGACAGACTGTCTTTCAGGTCTTTATGGGGCATGGATTACCGGACTGTGAGAGACCGTACCTTTATCTCTGCGACACTTCCCCGCTATGCAGACGACGGAGGCCGGTTGAGTGAACGTTACAGGCAGGAGGTGGCTTTCAATACCAACCAGCTGATTGAGTTTGAAGAGTCATTTGACATACATACGATCAATCTCCTTGGTGGTTTTGAATACAGGCAAAATGACAGGGAAAGTTTACGTGCCAGTGCGCAACAGTTTCCGAACCCAATATTCAGCCAGATGGATCTCGCTGCTGAAATGACAGGCATGTCAGGAAGGACTTCCCAGTCAAAATTTGCCGGATTCTTTTCCCGGGCTGACTACACCTATGATGACAGATTCTTTGTGACCGCCAATGTCAGATATGACGGGTCTTCCCGGTTTGGTTCCGAGAACCAGTGGGGGCTTTTCTATTCCGGGGCCCTGGCTTGGGAAATGGCAAGGGAGGCCTTTATGGCAAATGTGGATTTTGTCAACCAGCTGACCCTGAGAACCAGTTTTGGTATTACCGGTAATTCCGGTATTGGTGACTTCGCCTCCCGCTCTCTGTTTGGCAGCGGCGGAACCTATGAAGGTGCCACCGGGCTTCGTCCTTCCGGACTTGGCAATGACCTGCTGACCTGGGAGGAGGCACAGACACTGGATGTCGGTTTTGAGTTTTCAGTATGGGAGAACCGCTTGTTCGGCGGCCTGACCTATTTTAACACCCGGAACAAAAACCTGCTGCTCAATGCGTGGCTCCCCACCGACAGTGGCTTTTCGAGCATTACGAGAAACTCCGGGGTTGTGGAGAACATTGGCTGGGAGGTTGAACTGGGCTCGCGCTTGCTGGCCATTGGAGATTTTTCCTGGACCTCCAACTTCAATTTTACCCATCAGAAAAATGAAATTCTGGAATTGGTTGACGGAGCCGATATTCTTGGAAGTTCAGTCAGGGTGGGTTACCCCCTTGATATTCGCTGGCATATGGAGTATGCCGGTATCAATCCGGCCGATGGCCGCGTTTTCTGGTATGACCTCGATGGCGAACTGACTTATCGGCGTTCCAGTTCGCAATATCAGCACATTGGAAATTATTCTCCCGACTTTTTTGGTGGATTCAGCAATGATTTCAACTACAGGAATTATCGGCTGACTGTGTTGTTCCAGTA
>PWIY01000393.1 GCA_003560215.1 Bacteroidales bacterium
GAAGTCCCTCCCCGGTTGATCGCAGGAAAACCATGGGGCAGGGTCAGGGCGGATGTAATCATCACAATGATAGAGGATAAACTGAGAGAAAAAGATGGATTTCAGGGCCGGTTGTATGGGTGATTTTATGTAATTTTGGCCAGTTTTTAAGAATACTTTTCACCCTTAATATTGCATTTTATGGAGGAGAGATCTGAGAGAATCATGGTTGACAGGATGTTGGGCACAATTGAGCGTGTCGGGAACAAGCTTCCGCACCCGGCCACCTTATTTGCCATGTTTGCATTCGCCATTATTATTCTGAGCGGTATTGCCTCATTGTTCAATGTAACGGCTGTTCACCCCGGAACGGGTGAGGAAGTTGAGGCATTTAACCTGCTCAGCCGTGAGGGTTTGCACATGATTATGGTCAACCTTGTCGTGAATTTTACTTCTTTTGCCCCGCTGGGTACAGTGCTGGTTGCCCTGCTTGGTATCGGGGTTGCTGAATCAAGCGGACTGATGTCAACCAGCCTCCGGCTGCTGGTTTTGTCCGCACCCAAAAAACTGCTGACTTTTGCCATCGTATTTGCCGGTATCCTTTCCAATACAGCCAGTGAGGTCGGGTATGTGGTGCTTGTTCCCCTGGGCGGGATGATTTTCCTGGCCGTTGGCCGCAATCCCATTGCGGGTATCGCTGCCGCCTTTGCCGGTGTGTCGGGTGGTTATTCAGCCAACCTGCTTCTTGGAACCATTGACCCGCTGCTTGCCGGATTATCAGAGGAGGCCGCCCGGATCATTGACCCCACTTACAACGTGAACCCCACGGCCAACTATTACTTTATGTTTGTATCCACCTTTTTCATTGCCTACATTGGCACATGGGTCACTGAAAAGGTCGTGGTTCCGCGCCTGGGTGAGTACAAAGGAGATGCGCAGCCTGAAGAAATCAAACAGCTAACCAGTGATGAGCGCAGGGGGTTGCGTGCAACCTTCTGGGCGCTTGTTGGTATTGCCCTGCTGTTGTTGTGGAGTGCCGTTCCCATCGAGGGCGGGATCTGGTCATCGGTTCCCGGTTCAGGTTTCATGCGCGATCCCGAAACAGGAGACCTGCTTCGATCGCCATTTATGAGCGGGATTGTGGCCATTATATTCATGGTTGCGGCCATTTTGGGTATTGTTTACGGAATTGCTGCCAAAACCCTTGAGAGCAATAAAGATGTGATCAACGGGATGGGTAAGTCCATGTCTACCCTGGGTACTTATATTGTGCTTGTGTTCTTTGCCGCCCAGTTTGTGGCCTATTTCAACTGGACCAACCTGGGGCTGATCTTTGCCATTGAGGGAGCCAACTTTATCGGTTCACTCGGTTTCGGCCGGATCCCGCTGATGATAGCCCTGGTTCTTGTGGCTGCATTTATCAACCTGGTAGTGGGAAGTGCCTCTGCCAAATGGGCAATCATGGCCCCCGTATTTATCCCCATGTTCATGCTGCTGGGATACTCCCCGGAGTTCACCCAGCTGGCATACCGTGTGGGTGACAGTGTAACCAATGTGATTGCCCCGATGATGTCGTATTTTGCCATGATCGTGGCATTTATGGAGCGGTATGATAAAAGAGCAGGTATCGGAACCATCATTGCCACCATGTTGCCCTATACGTTTATTTTCCTGGGAACGTGGCTGGTCATGCTAATTATATGGATCCTGCTTGGTATACCGATTGGTCCAGGATCACCGCTGTTCTACGAGCTTTAAGAAGCCGGGACAGTCAGCGGAGAAAGCATATCCCAGGTTGCACAGGTGTTGGCCCGCTGCAGCGCTGATCAGATTGCCGCATTGATTCTTAAATATAAACCGCATCCCATCCGGGGTGCGGTTTTTTCATGAGAAACTTTCGTATCTTTATTCGCCCGATAAAGATTCGCCCGGTAAAGGGTAAATGTACCAGGATGAAAAGCAGTGATACCATACTTGTGCCGGTTGACTTCTCAGATGTGGCCGGCTACGCCATGGATCATGCTTCTGCCATTGCCCGGATGTTCAATTACCGGATTGTGCTGCTGCATGTGGCAGATAAAATGGGGAAGGGCAGCAAGGAAGAATCGGACACGGAAAAGTCCCTTGCGGATATTGCCACATGGCTTGGCGGCAGCCATGGCGTAAAGGTCAATTACATGATCCGAACCGGCAACATCCTGAAAGTGATCAATGCAGTGGCAGATAAACTGCAGGCCTCTTTTGTTGTGATGGGTGTGCATGGAAAAAGAGGAGTTTCCCGGCTCACCCAGAGCTATGCATACAAAATGGTATGCGGTTCCCGTGCACCGGTAATGGTGGTTAAGGACAAGCACCATCACCTTGGTTACCGGAATATTGTGATCCCCATCGACTTTTCCAAGAGAAGCACCCAGAAAATTGCTCAGGCCATCAAATTTGCCAAATTTTTTGATGCACAAATCCGTGTGTTCGGGTTCCTGTCATCTGACAACAAAGCCAAGATCATCAATAAAGAGGCATTGCTAAAAAGCGTCACCGGTGTGTTTGAAGAAAACTACGTGAAAGTTACCACCGATCTTGTGGTTGATCCGGGGATGGCCTGGCCTGAGGCGCTGATTGAATTCACAGATGAGGTGAAAGGCGAACTGATCATGATTGTTGCGGAACGTGGCGGACGCATCCAGGAAATTTTTAACCCGAACTATACCGAAAAGATCCTTGACAATGTGGATGTTCCGGTGCTGACCATTGCTCCCTGCGATGAAGATCTGGCGGAGGAATCAAACTATGACCGTCAGTGGATTGTTACACCATTTGTAGATCCCCTGGGTCTCATTGTTAAACCAGGGCCAAAAAAGGATTGATCGTAAAATGAATGACTGTATATGATTGACTTTGACAACACAGAAATCGCATTCAGGGATAAAAAAAATTATGATTTGAAAAAGGCCCGATGGCTTTTCAGCCTGGTAGGCAGTGATGTGTTGGTAAAAACCGGGTCTGTTTTGCTGCAGGGTGCCCTCCGCATGAGGTTGCCCGTTAGCTGGGCCCTGAAGCCAACAGTATTCAGCCATTTCTGCGGAGGTGAAACCATTGACGAATGTGATCCGACCATTCGGCAACTGGGATCGTCCAATGTGCAGACAATACTGGATTATTCTGCAGAAGGCAAGGAAAGTGAAGAAGATTTTGAGTATACCCGGCAGCAAATACAGGCAACCATTGATAAAGCTGTGGATAACAAGCACATTCCCTATGCCGTATTTAAACCTTCCGGTCTGGCACGGGTGGCTTTGCTCGAAAAAGTGCAGGCAGGACATTCATTGACCGACAATGAGCAGCAGGAAATGGACCGGGTAAAAACCCGCTTTGATCACATTATTTCCTATGGAGCTAAAAGGGGGGTTCCTGTAATGGTGGATTCTGAGGAAACATGGATTCAGGAAGTGGTTGACGGAATGGTGGACGACCTGATGCTGCGCTACAACAAGGAAAAACCCATTGTGTTCAATACCCTGCAGATGTACCGTCATGACCGGCTTTCCTATTTAAAGGAAACCATTGACCGTTGCCGCAGGGAGGGCGTGTATCCGGCCTTTAAGCTGGTAAGGGGTGCATATATGGAAAAGGATCGGGAGCGTGCCCGGAAAGAAAGCAGGCCTTCTCCGATCTACCCCGATAAGGAAGCCACCGACAAGGCTTTTGATGAAGCAACCGCCATTTGTCTTGCCAATGCAGACGAGGTGGCCGTATGTATTGCCACCCACAATGAGATCAGCTGCCTGAAGGCTGTGGATGCGATCACCAGCAGTTCTTTGCCCGCTGACCACCCCCATATTTCTTTTGCACAACTTTTGGGCATGAGTGATCACATTTCCTACAATCTGGCATCTGCCGGATATAATGTGTGCAAATACGTGCCTTATGGTCCGGTTAAGACGGTGGTTCCATACCTTATCAGGAGGGCGGAAGAAAATACTTCGGTGGCCGGGCAAACTTCCCGTGAATTGTTTCTGATCAGGAAAGAACTGAGGCGACGTAAAGGCGCATGATTCTTTCAGGTCTCTCCGGCAGCCCTTCTTCTTTGCCTGACGGCCTCAAAGGCAAGGATGGCAGCAGAAGCAGCAAGGTTCAGTGAATCAATCTTTCCGGCCATTGGTATCCTGATGTGCTGATGAGAGACGGCCCTCCATTCGTCAGACAGCCCCTTGTCTTCCGCTCCAAAAACCAGGGCGGTGGGGCCGGTCATATCTGCTTCATCATAAGGGATGCTGGTTTGCAAAAGTGCAGAAAAAACCGCCGGGACAGAACCTTTCCAGTTTTCAGCCCGGGTCAGCCACTGAATGGCTTCATGGTTGCTGCAACTGACCACAGGAACGGAAAAAAGACATCCCAGGCTCGATCGTATCACATTGGGATTGTAAATGTCTGTCCGGCTGTCGGTCACAATCAGTGCATCCGCTCCAGCGGCATCGGCAGTACGCAGGATGGCACCCAGGTTGCCCGGCTTTTCAACTCCTTCAATCACCAGCAAAAGGGGCGATTCAGGCAGCGAAAGGTTTTCAAGGCTCATATCCCCCTGTTTTCCGATCAGCAAGACACCCTCTGCATCTTTTCGCCAGGCAAGTTTGTTATATACTGTCCGGCTTACCGTTGTAACGGAATGGGTTAGCCGGTCAGGAACCGGAAGTGGATAGGCCGGATCCTCCCTGTAGATATCAGGGCAAAGAAGCAGCCGGGCCGAAAGAATTCCGGCAGAAAGAGCCAGTGATACCTCCCGTCGGCCTTCAGCCACAAACAATCCGGATCTGCGGCGTTCGGCAGGTTTTTGCTGAAGCCTGACAATGTCCTTCACAAGCTGGTTCTGTAAGCTGGTGATGTGTTCTTCCATATCCCGCACCCGGTTAAAAGTTATCTGCATTATCGGAACACCCGCCGGTGCATTGCAAAGGTAGCAAATGCAAGTGTATAGCAGCATACGGCAACAGCCATCACAATCATAAAACCTGCCTCCACGGCAATCAGCGTTGCCAGGGAAGTACTGATCACTGATACCGAACCGTCGATTCCATAGGCCCAGGGGACCTGGCTTCTGTCATAGCCTGACAGGTATCGTATGCCAAAGGGAAACATCATTCCCTTGAAAAATGCGGGCACACCAATAAGGATCAGGCTCAGGATGATCTTCGCCGCCAGGGGACCTGCGATACTCCATTGGAGGATGGGAGTAAGAAAGAATGTATAGCCCAGCAGCAGCAGGGCCACCAGCAAACCCATGCCTGCAATGGTCGGGGGGTTGGCCGGTAACCGGTTTGAGGTCAGGCTTCCTGCACCGCTGGCAATCAGCATGGTACTGATCACTGCCGAGAGTGCGAATACCGGCTCTCCGAAATAGAGGACAAAACGCTGAATGAGAATGATCTCCACAAACATGTATCCCACCCCAAGTGCACCAAAATAGAACAAAGTACCCCCCTTGCCCCGGTGGCTTTTCCGGATCCGGAACAATGGGAGCAGAATAAATAAAACCGCAAGGATGGTACTCTGTACAAGGGTCACCACTACGATCAGGTAGCCCAGCTCCAGAAAAGGAACCTGATCCTGTCCGAAAAGCTCTGACATTTTTCGGATGTTTCCGATTCTCAGGAACTGCGAAAAATAAGGCTTGTTGTCGGTGGCCGGATCGATCACGAACCCATAATCCTGTAAAAAGGACCGGTCACCCTGCATGATCCTGTCCACGTAATTAAAGAAGCCGTCGTCTTCGAGCGTGTTGAACTGTTGTCTCTCTTCCGGGCTGATATCCGGAAGCAGCAAGGGATCAAAGAACTTCTCACTGCAAAAATCCCGGATCTTTTTGGCATCCTCACTGTTTAAGGGTGATTTCTTCATTGCAAAGGAAATGGTCCCCCACGACCGGATGGCCGCGATGTGATCTTCCGGGTTACCGATCCCGTTTTCTTCAAGTGTGGCAACCAGTGTGGCGAGCAGCTTCAGGCTGGTGCGCGACGGGTAATCTGTCCAGGTTGAAACCGCAATGAAACCGTCAGCGGCAAGATGATCCCACATCAAAAGAAAAGACTCAAGGGTCATCGTGTAGTTCTCCTGGAGGGCATTGATGCCCGCGGTGCCCCCGAAAGCATCCTGCTGTGGCAGGATTATCAGGTCGTAGGTTCCCTTTGCACCGGAGGCCAGGAAGTTACGTGGCTCTACCTTATGAATTTCAAGGCTGTCGTGCAAGAACAGCCCGCCCGATGCTTCAGCAAATCCATTTTGCAAAATGGACACCACGCCCCGGTTGGGAATAACCGCATCAATGTGTGCGGCCCCATGGCTGAGTGCATGGGCCAGGGGGGCACCTTCTCCGGCATTCAGCATAAGTACCCGCTCTTTCCGGCCAACCACCCAGGGAAGTTTCTGTGTGGTCTGGTCAAGGATGTGTCCGGTCTGCCCCGGTGTGTAATTGGGGATTACCCCGTAACGATCAGAATTTACATATATGTTCTTTTTTACCGGAACCTCGCCGGTGTATGACAGACTCAGTGCCGGGGCAAAGCGCAGCGCCGGGGAGGAAGCCACTTCAATAAAACCGTGTATGTCGGGCTGGCTGTGAAGAATTTCAGCTTCCGGAAGTTTCATGGTATGGGCCAGATCTTTGTATTCCGATATGGGGATCTCCCCGGGGCGGGCAATCAGCACACCGGCAACCACAAGAGAAAGCCCGGCAACGGTCAGCTGCAGCGTCCGGCGGACAGGTGTGAGCATGACAAGGGCTGCCATTACTGCAAAAATCCCCACAACGGCCGGTACCTGCTGTGGCAACATGCTGTTGAGCAAAAATAAAACAAA
>PWIY01000377.1 GCA_003560215.1 Bacteroidales bacterium
CGTCGAGGTCATCTGGTGTACATGACTGAAAGAATAGATCCCGAAAAGCTCCTCCACATGAACGCTGTCTTTTTGGGCAGACCTGGAAAGGTCATTGCGGACCAAATCAACGATCATCACATTCTCGCTTCTCTCCTTGGGATCTTCAAACAGGGCCTGGCGATTTTTGGCATCTTCGGCCATATTATCGCCCCGGGCACTGGTTCCTTTAATGGGCTGTGCAATCAGCCGTGATCCCTGCTTTCTCATGAAACGCTCAGGGCTGGCACACATGAGATAATTCCCATCCAGCATATAAAAACAGGAAAAGGGGGTGGGCGAAGAACGATTGATCCAGTCATAAAAAACCACCGGATCAATTTCAATGTTCTCACGGAAAAACTCCACGCAGTAGTTCAGTTCATAGATATCTCCGGCCTGAATGTGATCCTTGATGGAGCGAAGCTGGCGGAGGTAACGGGCCCTCGACACACGGGGCTCAAGGCCGGGATATGCCGGATGAATCAGCCGGGTTTCATCTTCCGAAATCAGGCCACGATACACATATTCCGGATCAGATAATTTGCCGAACCCGGGAAGGCAGCCGATACGGCATCCGCCTTCCTGTCCGGGCAGCACCACGGCCACCGGACGAAAAAAATGGGTCAGGGGCATCCCCACCTGATCCGGATTCTTTGAATGCAGGTTCTCAAGCTGGTTCTTCAGTTCATAGGAGAAAAACCCAAACAACCAGTCCTGCCGGCTGTCCGCAAACTCCTTCAATTCCTCAAATGTATCCTGAAAAGGGCCGGCAAACAGATCGGCTTCACCAATGGCGAAAGCCCAGGGCAGTCCTGAATACTGATCCTGGCCATATCCGTTGGAATTCAGGAAGACAGCGGTTCCGGCATGTTTGCGGATCCATGGCAGGACTTTTCCGTATGCCTTTCCAAAATCGGGGGATTCACAAAAATCCCTGTAAAACCTTTCACTCATGGACTTCAAGATTGGCAACCTGCAAAGATATGGCTTTTGATTATACTGAAGGAATCCTTATATTTGATTAAACAAGAAGCCCGCAAGAAACGTTGTGTATTGGAAGACAATACACATGCTCAAAAAGCTACAAACCCCAAAACCCCAAAATCATGAAAAAAGGTGCAACTACATGGGTTTTCACATTGATGATCTCCGGCCTCTCACTGATCATGGCCATACCGGCCCATGCCCAGCCGGCCGATGCCAGGGCCGCAGAAATCCTGCAAACCGTCCGGGAGGAATATGAACGTTCCATTGAAAACATCGATGACTACACGGTGGTCAGCGATATGTATACAACTTATTATAAAAAAGCCTATGACAACGGACGGCCTTATTTCCGGTCGCGTTCGGAAACTGATGCCCTTGGCGGAATGGAAAGCACCTCAAGCGTGTCTGATGCGGAGCTTTTTTCGCCGGAAACATTTGAAAAGCTGAAGAACAATGCCATTTATGAGGGCACTGAAACGCTTGACGGACATGAGGTACACATCATTTTCATAGAAGAGATCGAAGGCCTTTTGGAAGATGAGGAAGACCTCGATGAAACCCTGACCGAAATGCGCATTTTTATTGACACCCAAAAATGGGTAATGCGGCAAATGGCCTTTTCTGTGGAGGCAGCCATGGAAGATGGAATGATGCGTAAAATTGAACCGGTCATACAGTTCAGGGACTATCGCGATCATGAAGGAATGCTGATTCCCTGGGAAACAGTGACCATCATTTCCGGACTTGACGACGCCCTGTCAGATGAAGAAAGGCGGGAAGCAGAAGAAGGGCTGAAGGAAATGGAACGGGAACTGGAAAATATGCCGGAAGCACAGCGCGACATGGTCAAGCAAATGATGGGTGACCAGCTTGAACAACTCAAAAATATGCTGGCCGGCGATCAGATGGAATTCACCACCACAGTAAATGAAGTAAAAGTGAACACCGGCGTTGAAGGGTTCGATTAACAAATGCTCACCACTTAATCAGGTAAAAGGGGTCTGCTTTTACCTTTTCTGTTACAAAGTGATGCAGTTCGCGCATGCTGAAAACATGCAGGGGAACGCCACCTGACAAGCAACTTCTGACAATGTCTGTTTTTTCCAGATCCCGCATCAGGCGGATCTTGTTCCACCACACGAATCCCTTCACTGAATAGGCAGGGTGGTTTGTGTGAATGGGATAACGGACCAATGCATCACGTCCGTTGGTCCTGATCACATATTCATCCTCAAAAAACCTCAGATAAGGCACCTGTTGCTCATATTCCACGAGGTGGATCAGGCTGCAGGTCACGTAGTCAAGGCCGATATTCAGGCAATAAAAATCCTGGTCGGCCATTTGGCGAAAAATTCCCCCCGGTGAAAAAGAAAGATCGTTTTGCTGAAAAGCATGGGATCCAAGGGCCATGACCGAATAACAGGGGTCATGGTTGCGGAAATGGCTGTCATGAAAGAACCTCCGGGCAAACGCACCGTAAGCGGGAAGCTCCATTGCCGGATCAAACACTTTGGTTTTTCGCACCCCCGGGGTAAAGGCCTGTGAAACAATCAGCGAAAACCGGTCTTGCAAAGCAATTCGCAGCCATTCATAGGTGTCTTTTTCAGGGGTAAACCTTTTCACTGCAGAAAGCGACACATGTACAAAGAGATTATCGGAGGGTACAGCGTTGATAAACCGCTCAAAACCGGCCCCGGCTTCTTGATTGTACGTCCATTTTTTCCGCAGCCTGGGGTGCTGTCTGACCAGACGCCTGAGGTAGAAGTACACAACAGTACTGAATACACTTATCTTTCTGATAAAAAAACCTGCCATCATATCCGGCATTTATCCATGCTTAAATCGTTACCGCCTGAAGTAGGCAGCGACCTGCATTGCAAAATTCCGTGCCCACGCATTCAGCTCCTTTGATATACCGAGCGTCCACACCGGCCAAAGAAAAGCCAAAGCCGTGACCAGCGACCGCAGGAAAAGATCAGCAAAAACACTCGGACCCGGTCCGATTTGCGTTGAGGCGGCCATGATGACCAGCATCAGTCCGGGCACCCACAGCTGCCTGGTTTCAAATGGTTGAATTCCGAAATGTATATATATAAAAATCAGGCGGATCAGATTGAACAGCACCAGGGTCAGCATGCTGGCAAAAGCTGCACCTTCAGCCCCCCACAGCGGGATAAAAATCAGGTTGGCTGCGATGGCAAACCCTACCATGGCAAGGGTAAAATACAGGTCATACCGGTATTTTTTTGATGTGGTAAGGATGGTGGCATTCAGTCCGGCACTCATGTCAAACAACTTCCCGATCCCCAGTAAAAGAAAAACATAGCGACCGGCCTGATACTCATCCGGCATAAAGTGAAAAATCACATCAAGATTCACCCAAAGCAGAAGAAACAGCAGCCCGCCAACCACCAGGTTGCCAGCGGTGGCCTTGCGGTACACCTCTTCCATGTGCCCCATGGCCCGTGTTTTCCAGTATGCCGCAACAAAAGGGGCCGACACTTTGACCATGGACCGGTAAGGGATCAGCATCACCGAAGTCATGAATATCATGGTGGTGTACACCCCGGCAACCCCAAGGTCGATCATTCCTGCCACCATCAGGGAGTCCACGCTGATAAGCAGGAAGGTACTCAGGTTATTCAGCAATGAATACAAACCGTACACCAGCATAATTTTCCCAAGGCGCCTGAGCAGCAGCGGCCATGCCGGCTGAAGCCGGAGCCATCCCTTTACGGTTGTATATCCGATCAGGATCACCGCAGGCATGCAATAAGCGATCACATAAACCATCACAAATCCGGGAAAAGACAGCAGGCCGAAGGCATAAAGGCTGATTGTCAATGTTACCAGCAACCTCAGCACCACCTCATGCGTCACTGAAGGGATGATGTTTTTGTAGAGGCATCGCAGATAAGACTCAAACAGATTGAAAAACAGGGTGGCAAGGCCAAGGGGAATCAGGTACAGGGCATAGTCAACCAGCAGGGGGCTGGAATCGCCATACAACATCACAAAAGGCCGCTGGAAAACCAGAAAAAGCAATGTGGCCAGGGTAAATCCGGCAAGCGACAGGGTCAGGATCCCAAACAAAAAGCCATGGTGATGGTTTTTGGGATCATTGAAAAAAGGGAAAAAACGAAGGATAATGTTTCTTGACCCCAGGGCCGCCACTTGCGCATAGATCAGCGATATGGTGATCATCAGGTTGGCAAGCCCCACCTGCTCGGTGGTCAGGAAGTTGGTGAATAAAAAGAGTTTGTTCAGGTAACCAATCACGGCACCCGCATAAGCGATCAGGGTAATGCGAAAACTGTCACGCTGAACAATGCCCATGGTCAATGTTTATCAAAACAAACGCATTAAGCCGGAATCAGCCGGTCTGCATTGCGGTAAAAAATATTCTCCAGTTTATCTGCAGGGAGCTGCAATGAACGGATCAGATCCTCATGACCAAAACTTGTATTATCGGTTCCAAACAGGATCTTTCTGTGATGTTTTTCCAGGAATAACCTGGCTTTTTCCGGGTCACGCCGCATGGCATTGAAGCCGCTTTTCCCGGAAACATCGCAGTAGAGGTTTTCATATCGGGAAAGGAGGCGGTCAATGATCCCAAAACGGTCAATGCGCCCTTTATCATGAAACAATATTTCCGAACGGTCGGAGGCAATGTGGTTCCAGAAGTGGGGACCATGGGCGATAAAAACCTGTGAGGGAAATTGTTTCAGGCGCTTCTCAAGACCGGCAAAATCATGCAGATAACCGGGAAAATAAGTAAGATGATCTTCAATGTGGTCTTTCAGGATGGAAGTTTTTTTCGAAAACCGAAGCAGAAAATTTTTTACCACCCCGTTCAGGGCTCCGTTCAGCAACACATTCAATGTCTTTTCAGCCAGTCCCGGATTATCGGGCACATAATGCATCCTGGGTTCTTCCATGTGAAAAAGCAGGGGCAGGCGGTGCCGGTATATAACTTTCAGGTAGGATTCCATTCGCCGCTCTTCCCACCTGCGGGTCACTTTCAGCTCTCCGCAACCCCTCATGCCATTGTTTTTGGCATGGATTATTTTCTGCTCCAGGCGATCGGTTTTCGGATCCGGGGCGTAGAACGGGATTACACGGTCAGGGTACTTCTCGTGGGCATTAAACACTTCTTCCGGTGAAATATGCTGGTACAGGCTTTCAATGGGTGCTTCCTCCTCTTCCCAGGTAAGCAGCCAGCATCTTTCAATGCTGTGGTTGTCCATGTAAGTGATCAGCCGGTCAGCGTCCAGCCCCTGCAATTCAACATGCAAATGTGCATCAATCTTCCGCATATAAGCAAAGATACAAAAACAGCCACTAACCCGGGAATTCTGGTCCGGATCAGTGGCTGTTATTCTGGAAATCAGATTTTACTTGATTTCCCAGGTGTTTCCGCTGTTAAGCAGGTCATTCACATTTTGAATGTCCGAGGTCTTTTTCGCGGTTTCTATCTGCATCTCAGTCAGCTCATCATAAGAGTCAGCCGGAGCTGAACGGATTACACCCATGGCAACCGGGAAGTCAGGTGCCTTCATCCGGCCGATCATACGATGAATACTGGGATCCGTATTGTACTGATCATGTACCAGCAGGTCACCCTCGGTGATTCCGTCTTTACCGATCTCCACAACTTCGAGCTTGTTGCCCCGCAACAAGATTCCCTTGTCGCGATTCTTACCAAAGATCAGGGGCTCACCGTGCCTGAGGAACAACTGCCTGTCATCCCGTGTTTCACGATTGGTGATCTGGCCATGAATGTCATCGGCAAAAATGATACAATTCTGCAGGATCTCCACCACTGATGTTCCGTCGTGTTTCGCAGCTTCGTACATCACCTCCGACATCAGTTTGACGTTATTGTCCGGAACCCGGGCAAAGAATGTCCCCTGGGCTCCCATCACAAGACCCGATACCGTAAAAGGATGTTCAATGGTTCCGTGCGGCGAGGTTTTTGTCACAGACCCCATGGGAGTTGTGGGCGAAAACTGGCCTTTTGTCAAACCATAAATCCTGTTGTTGAACAGCATGATGTTCATGTCAATATTCCGGCGCAACACATGGATAAAGTGGTTCCCCCCGATTGCCATCGAGTCACCGTCTCCTGTGGCCACCCACACGCTGAGGCCGGGGTTGGCCACTTTGACACCACTGGCAATGGCAGCTGCCCGACCGTGGATCCCGTGAAAACCGAAAGTATCCACATAGTAAGGGAAACGTGAAGAACAGCCAATGCCCGAAATCATGGCAAAATTTTCCTTCCGGTAACCGATCTTAGGGAACACATTTGCCACAGCAGCCAGGATTGCATGGGCACCGCAGCCCGGACACCATTTCACCATCTGATCACTCACAAAATCCTGCTTGGTGAGTTCTACCGGAGACTTTGCTACTTTTTTATTTTCTAACATAATTACTATTCCTCCAATAATTTAGTGAATGTTTCCTTGAGTTCCTGAACATGGAAAGGCAGCCCCTGCACCTTGTTAAACTGATGATAGTTGAATTCGGGATAAAGCATGCGGAAGTAGTTTACCAACTGCCCGCTGTTCAGTTCACAAACAACAATCTTTTTAAACCCTTCAAGCACCTGCCTGGTATTTTTCGGCAAAGGCTTGATATAATTAAACTGGGCATGGCTGACCTTGTGCCCTTCTGCCTGCATGCGGTTCACAGTTGAACGGAGGGCGCCTTCGGTGCCACCCCATCCCACAACAAGCAGATCGCCTGTCTGATCGCCGTTTACTTCCTGCAGTGGGATGTAATCAGCAATGCGATTTATCTTTTCTTC
>PWIY01000128.1 GCA_003560215.1 Bacteroidales bacterium
ACCCAGTTTGGTCAGTATATTGTTTGCGTCGGAAATACTGACTTTGACATCAGAAAAATCGGCAATCTCCCCGGTGTGTGTGACGTACATATGGTCAGAGATCAGAGTAAGCTGGTGTCCAGACAATGGAAGGTCAAAGCCACGGAAATACCCCTTGGGGAAGGAGTGACCGTTTCCCGTAATCATTTTTCTCTGGCTATGGGGCCCTGCTCCATAGAAAATGAAGAACAGTTGCGGGAAATGGTTGGTTTTTTAAAAAACGAAGGGGTAGGGGTCATGCGTGGCGGTGTTTTTAAGCCCCGTAGTTCACCCTATGCTTTCAGGGGGCTTGGGCTGGAGGGACTGAAAATGTTCCACAGGGTTTGCCGGGAAGCCGGTATCCGGGTTGTTACAGAGGTGATGCAGGTGTCGCAGGTAGCCGAAATGCATGATTTCGTTGATATTTTCCAGGTCGGAACCCGCAATGCCCAAAATTTTAATTTGCTGGATGAATTGGGGAAAGTTGACAAACCGGTCTTGCTGAAGCGAGGCATGTCTTCTACCCTGGATGAGTTCCTGGCTTCAGCCGAGTATATTTTTTCCAATGGCAATGAAAAGATCATTCTTTGTGAAAGGGGAGTCAGAACTTTTGAGCGGGCGTATCGTAATACATTGGATCTTAATTCGATCCCATACCTCAGGGAGATAAGTCACCTGCCGGTCTTCTGTGATCCATCACATGGTGTGGGCCTGAGAGCCTATGTAGAGACAATGGCCCTGGCTTCAGTGATGGCCGGAGCGGACGGGTTGATTATGGAAATCCACAAGCAACCCGAACGTGCCATGTCTGACGGCCAGCAGTCACTCAGTTTTTCCGAAGCCCGTCAATGTATACGTAAGATCAGGGAGACAGTGAACTTCCGGAAAGATTTGTCCAGACTTGACACCTTAACCTGATCAGATTTGGATGAATCGGGTGCTTTGCCCTATATTTGCAGGATGCTGATACCAAGGGTAAATATCAGGGCCCGGTTGATTGACGGTTGAATGGATTAAAATAGATCCCATATTGATTTTAAAACAAATCCCATGAATAGAGAAGAAGCTTTAGCGTTGCTGAAAACCCATGTAAAAAACGAGAAAATGATCGCCCATTGTCTGGCATCGGAAGCGGTACTCAGGGCCCTGGCAGAACGCCTGGGAGAAGACCCCGACCATTGGGGCCTGGCCGGCTTGCTGCACGATGTGGATGTGGAGATTACTGATGCCGACCCGGAAGTACATGCCCTGGAGGGTGCCAAAATGCTGGAACAAAAAGGGGTGGCTCCTGATATTGTCGAAGCCGTCAGGCTGCACAATGAGCACGCGGCGCACGGTCAGGAACGGCATAAACAATTGCATCATGCCCTGGCAGCAGGGGAGACCATCACCGGGCTGATCACTGCCACAGCCCTGGTATATCCTGACAAAAAAGTGGCCAGCGTGAAGCCCAAATCAATCACCAAGCGGATGAAGGAAAAGGCATTTGCCGCTTCAGTGAACAGAGATACCATCAGGGAATGTGAGAAGCTGGGGCTGAGCCTTCAGGAGTTTGTGGAGATCTCATTGAATGCCATGAAAAAAGTGGGGCCGGAGATTGGGTTGTAACGGGTGCTTCGCACCCTTGGTTGGTCGAGGGCTGACGCCCTCTCCGGTTGGTCGTGGCTTCGCCACTCCGGTTGGTCGGCGCTTTGCGCCTCCGGTTAGTCAGCGCTGGGCGCTGACGGTTGTTGGTTAGTCGGGGCTGGCGCGCCTCCATTGTTGGTTCTCATGGGATGAGGTACGTGGGGGTAGCCCGTAAATCGTGGCCGGAGCCACGGAGTTGTTGGTTGGTCGGCGCTGCGCGCCTCTGGTTGTTGGTTCTCATGGGATGAGGTACGTGGGGGTAGCCCGTAAATAGTGGCCGGAGCCACGAAGTTGTTGGTTAGGTCGGCGCTTTGCGCCTCCGGTTGTTGGTTATGCAGGTGGTTGAAGTGCCATCATTTCTTCGTCGCGGAGGGCTTCCATTGCTTTTTCAAACGTCCGGTCTACGGAATGCAAAACAGGATAAAAAGCTTCAGCCCCATACATATTCCTGCCAACATAGGCTTTCAGGTTGGTCCTGATGAGCTCCTCGCTTTCCCTGCTGATCCGGGAAGGGATCTCCATGCCTTGATCCCTCAGGAAGCTGAGGAATTCATTGTAGATGCCTGACGAGATACTGAACTGGTTTACATAGGTTTCGGCGTCACCATATTCTGCAAGGCTTTCCCTGTTCTTATCGGTGTATTCAAATGCAAACAGGTAAATGTATCCAAGGTTTGTAACGCGGTTAAAGAATGACCGGTCGTTATCGCCGTCAAGCGGCACAAAAATGTCGGGCATGATGCCTCCTCCTCCGTATACAACCCTTCCTGCTGGTGTTTCAAAACGGAGTGAATCATCAAAATGAATGCTGTCGGGGCTGAGGAGCTCCCCGCTGTGAAAGCGGTTGAGGAATTCATTGTAATAGGCTTCCTCCCCTTCGTCATAAGGTTTCTGGATGCTTCGGCCCGTGGGGGTGTAATAATGAGCCACGGTTAACCTGAGCGCTGAGCCATCGCGGAGCTGTACCTGCTCCTGTACCAATCCTTTACCGAAAGAGCGTCTGCCGACCACCAGGCCGCGGTCATTGTCCTGCACTGCGCCTGCTATAATTTCGCTGGCGGATGCCGACCATTCATCAATTAAAACCACCAGTGGCTGGGTTTCAAATTTCCCGTCGCGGCGTGCCCTGGCAGTGGTACGAGGTCTTTTTCTCCCCTCAGTATATACAATCAGTTGCTGCGGTTCAAGCAGCTCATCAGCGATCTGTATGGCAGCCTCCATGAATCCTCCGCCGTTGCCCCGGAGGTCAAGGATCATTTTTTCCATTCCTTTTTCCTGCAGCCCGGATAGCGCCTGGTCAAATTCACGGTAGGTGGTTGCTGAAAATTTATTCAGGCGGATGAAGCCTGTCGTTTCGTCTGCCATATAGGCGATGTCCAGGCTGTAAGAAGGAATTTCATCCCTGGTCAGGGAGAATTCAATCAGGTCGGGTGCTCCGGGCCTGTGCACGAAGACATCCACCCTGGTTCCCTTTTCTCCCATCAGCATGGCCACAATGTCATTGGTGGATTTTTCCACGCCCGCAATTACCGTATCCCCGACCATCACAATGCGATCCCCGGGCATAATCCCCACCTGCTCGCTGGGACCTCCGGGTATGGGATTGATGACCACCACGGTATCCCTGATCATATTGAACTCAATGCCGATGCCTTCGAAGCTGCCCATCAGCGGGTCATTCATCCGCCGGAATTCAGACTCCGGGATGTAGGCTGAATGGGGATCCAGGCTCTTCAGGATGCTTTTTATGGTCTCATCTTCAAGCTCTGTCCTGGAAATACTGTCTACATAAGCATCATTGATGTAATTCAGGATGTCCTGGATTTTGTTGTATCGTTCGGATCCGATCGAGAAAAAACGCCCTTCAGAGGGGCTGCTTTCCGGTTGACGGAGTTTCAGGCCAAGAAAAAATCCCAGTGCAAGCACCAGTGCCAGGATGACTGGCATATACACACTTGCCGTTAAGCGGGCTTTGCGTTTGTCGTTCATGGTAATGTGGTTGATCTTTACAGGGTCAGGCTGACTGGATGCAATAATTAAACCAATCCATGCGAAAATAGTGATAAAAGGCCTGTGTAAACGTTATTTTTTCTTAAAACGATGCTGCTCAGTGTTTTAAATAATTCGGGTGTTCGGCACCTTACCGGAGTTGTTGAATTTTTCTGATGAGGGCTGTGGTTGAAAACCCTTCCAGGAAGGGAAGTGTAACCACAGTGCCTCCCCGGCTGCGAATAAAGTCGGCTCCTGCAATCTCACGGTTTCTGTAATCATCTCCTTTTACAAGGACGTCGGGCTCTAGGCTTCGGATGAGGCTTTCGGGTGTGTCGTCATCAAAAAGAATGACCGCGTCCACAAACGACAGGGAGGCCAGAACCGCTGCCCTTGCATCTTCCGGGTTGACCGGCCTGCCTGTCCCCTTATTGCGGCGTACTGACGAATCGGTATTTAAGCCCACGATCAGAATATCTCCCAGATCTGCGGCCCGGGCCAGGTAATCTGTGTGGCCGGCATGCAGGATGTCGAAGCAGCCGTTGGTAAAAACGATCTGCTTACCTGTGAATCGCCAGTAATGTCGCTTTTGCTTCAGCTGCTGCTCGTTGTCCGGGCGGAAGATCTTTGTCCTGATGTGCTGGTGCTTGCTATGTGTCATGTTCCTGAAATTGAGATGGGGTTGCCTGGTGTTTTTCCCGGATCGACAACATGAACCATGCAACACTGCCTGCCAGGATGTTCACCACAATCTGGGTGGCGTGGGTGATATAGGCGTAGGAGGTGGCCGGTTCGGACCGGATGCCGTAAAGTTCTGTGAGAGTCAGGATGGTCAGAAAGTGATAGGTGCCGATACCTCCCGGTACGGGCGCCAGGATACCCAGGCTGCCAACTGCCAGCAGAGTGACCCCTGCCACCGGTGTAAGATGTGAGGTGGCCTGGATGGCAAAGAAGCAGAGATACACTGTAAGGTAATACAAGCCCCAGATCAGTACAGTGTAGAGCAGGAACCACCCTTTCCCTTTCATCGTTTTGATTGTTTTGATCCCGTTGCCAAAGCCTCTGAGTTGCCGTTTCAGTTTGTAGAAAAACCCGCCTTCAGGGGGATCTGACAATTTTCGTCGCATGAAGAGAATTGCACCGGCTATCAGTAAAATGGCTGCCCCCGCCATCAGTGCGGCCCTCAGCCAGTGCTCTGCACCCGCCTGTAAAAGCGGCGACCAGAATATTCTGTAAAGGAAGTTTTTCAGAAAATCGAACTGCGTGGCAATGGTAATGAAAACAATGGCCCATAAACTGAAGAAATCAAACACACGCTCTGCTACAACAGTACCGGCCAGCACATTAAAAGGGGTTTTGGAAGCCTTGTTCAGGGTCACACAGCGGGTGATCTCGCCCATCCGTGGCAGGGCCAGGTTGGCCAGATAACCTGTCATCACCGCATAAAAAGTCTGAAGGGGTTTGGTCTGGTATCCAAGTGCACGGATCAGCATGTTCCAGCGGACTGCGCGAATAAAGTGGCTTAACAGTGCGCAGCCCATTGCAAGGAGGATCCAGCCGTAACGGGCCTGCCGGAACTCTTCCCTGATCTGTTCCACGTCCTGTCCGCGCGTGATCAGCCAAAGAATCAGCAATCCGATGAAGAGAAAAAGCAGAACTCTGGCGTATCTTCTGATCCGGGATTTCAAGCTGAGGATTATATTTTGTTGTGTTCGTCCGGGAAGATGATGCTGGGGATGTGCTCTGCAGCTTCCTCCTGGTCAATCCAGGCATAGGCAATGATAATAATGATATCGCCGGGCTGCACCTTTCTGGCCGCGGGGCCGTTCATGCAGATCTCGCCGCTTCCCCTTTCACCCTTAATCACGTAGGTTTCAAGGCGTTCACCGTTATTGATGTTGACCACCTGGACTTTCTCATTGTCCAGAATGCCAACCGCATCCATGAGGTCTTCGTCAATGGTGATGCTGCCGATGTAATGCAGGTCAGCTTCGGTGACCACCGCCCTGTGTATTTTAGCCTTTAATACTTCTATGAGCATGATGCGGGTTTTATGTAAAGGAAACAGCAGTATTGCTGCTTCATGATGCGAAATTACGAATTTAAATGCATATTGTCAATCAGCCTCACCTTGCCGGCATAGGCTGCCACGCAGGCAACGGCTGATGTATTCCTGTGGGAACGGGTCACCGGCAGCAGGGTGTCCGGATGCACGATTTCAGCATACTCCAGTTCCAGTTCGGGAGAAGCATTGATGGTATCGCGTATCTGATCTTTGATCTGCTCAACCGGGAGCTCCGGATACATCTCACGTGCTTTGACCAGGGCCTGATAAATCCGGGGGGCCTCCCTTCGCTGTGCCTTCGTGAGCCTGGTGTTTCTGCTGCTCATTGCCAGACCGTCCGCCTCCCTGACAGTGGGGCAGCCGATGACCTGTACGTCGGATTTCTCCTGCTTCACCAGTGATCTGACGACCTGAAGCTGCTGGAAATCCTTTTCTCCGAAATAGGCCCGGTGCGGCTGAACGATATCGAATAGTTTTTTAACCACGATGGCGACCCCATTGAAATGACCCTGGCGGAACCGTCCCTCCATGACTTTGTTGAGCTGCCCGAAGTCATATATTTTGTCCGGATGCCCTGCAGGGTACATTTCTTCAGCATCCGGGCTGAACACCGCATCGCAACCGGCATCATCAAGCTTTTCCAGATCGCTGTCAAGGGTTCGGGGGTATTTTTTCAGGTCCTCTTTGTTGTTGAACTGGATCGGGTTGACAAAAATGCTGCAGACCACCAGATCGTTTTCCCTGCGCGCCTGTTCAACCAATGCAATGTGGCCTTTGTGAAGTGCACCCATGGTGGGGACAAAACCGATTGACCTCCCTTCTTTTTTTTTGTTGGTCACCCACTCATCAACGGTTGAGATTTCATTGAAAACAACCATAAAATACTGTTTAATGTGCTGATATACAGCATTATAAATTGAACAAAACAGCGAATCCTGTTAAAAAACAAATCCGCAAAGCTATAATGATTATTTGAAAAATAGCAAAAAAAAGTGTAATTTCGCAACATATTTCTAACGGATACAATAAGTTCATTCATTTATGGAAAAACCCAAAGTTCTCTTCGTTCAGCAGGAAATTACCCCCTACCTGAAAGAGTCCCATATGGGCCAT
>PWIY01000388.1 GCA_003560215.1 Bacteroidales bacterium
ACCGCATTCGATTTCCCTGATTTCTGTATTTGGCAGGGTGGACAGCATCTGAACGGTGCTGCTGACCGATGAGAGTGCCTTCTGGTGGCAATGCCCGTGGAGGTAAATCTTCCGCGGCGTTTCGGTAAATGCTTCGGGGGTAATGTGGCCGGACTCCACCTCCCCGGCAATGAACTCATCCAGGATGAGTGCCCGGGAGGCCAGCCTGATGGCCTTTTCGCGGGTTTCCCCCTCAAGAAGCTGCAGGTATTCATCACGGAAGCACAGCAGGGCAGAGGGCTCGATGCCCACAAGGGGCTTGTCGTCACTGACCAGGTCATGCAAGGCTTCCACGTTTCTGGCTGCCCCACCGGCGGCCTGTTTCAGCAATCCTTTGGACAGGTATGTGCGTCCACTTTGTCCGTGCTTTGCGGTCTTTACCCGGTAGCCAAGGTGATGCAGCAGCATGATTGCGCTGATGCCGGTATCCGTGTCGTTGTAGTTGGTAAACTCATCACAGAAAAAGATGACCTCCTTTTTTCGGCCCTTGTTCAGGTTGTTGAGCCCTTCAAGGTGCATCAGCCCCCATTTCCTGAGGGTGGATGAATGAAGAAGTGGCAGGTGTCTTTTGGGGCTGAACCCTAAAATGTGTTTGATTGCCCCGGCGGTCAGCCGGTTTGTGGCGAAGAAGTTGTATATGGCCGGAAACAGGCTGCCTGCCCGGTTAAACCTGGCATAGTTTCCGGTTACCCTGGCCTGCATCGGGGTGCCGTTGGCCATGTAGTAATGCTGCAATGCCTCTGCCTTATATTTGCCCATGTCTACACCGGAAGGGCACTCCGACTTGCATCCCTTGCAGGAGAGGCAGAGGTCGAGCACGTCCATGATCTCCCTGTGGTTGAATGGGTTTTTCTGCGGCGAATTGGTGATGAACTCCCGCAGGATATTGGCGCGGCCACGGGTGCTGTGGGGTTCCTTACGGGTGGCGTGGTAGGAAGGGCACATTACACCCCCTGCCTGAGCGGGCTTCAGGCAATCTCCCGATCCATTGCATTTTTCCACCGCCCTTAAAAAACCAAGTGTGTCACGGTAATCAAAATAAGTCCTGATCTTTTTCTCCTGCTGCCCCGGGGTGTACCTCAATGAGGTTTTGATGGAAGGGGTGTTGACGATTTTTTCAGGATTGAGCAAATCTTTCGGATCCCAGGTGTTTTTGACCTCCCTGAGCAAGCTGATGTTCTTTTCGCCAAGCACCAGGGGGATGAACTCACCCCTGAGCCGGCCGTCACCATGTTCGCCGCTGAGAGAGCCCCGGTATTTCTTGACCAGCAGGGCGGTTTCACCGGCCACCTGGTGGAAACGTTCCACATCGGTGCGGTTTTTCAGGTTGAGCACCGGGCGCAGGTGAAGCTCTCCCGTACCGATGTGTGCATAGTACACACATTGCAGGTTCAGCCTGTCGAGCACAACCTGCAATTCCCCGATGAAACCGGGAAGCATTTCCGGATGCACGGCAGTGTCTTCGATGACCGCCACCGGTTTGGCATCGCCCGGCATGTTGGACATAAGCCCCAGCCCCGCTTTACGCAAAGCCCATACTTTTCCGATATCCTCACCGAACAACAGGGGGTAATGATAGCCCAGGTCCTCTTTTCGCATCTCTGCTTCCATGGCCGCAGCCTTCTCTTCTGCCTCACTTCGAAGGGTACAGGCAAACTCCACCACGAGAATGGCACCGGGATCTCCCTTAATGAAAAAGCGGTTCCTGGCCTGGGCGATGTTTGAACGGGTGCAGTCGAGAATTACCTTGTCGATCAGTTCCACTGCCACAGGTCCGTGCCTGAGGGCCACCAGGTTTGCCTGGAGTGCCTCTCCAATGTTTTCCGTATGGACGCACACCAGCGCCTTTTCAGGAGGGGGAAGCTCAACCAGGTTCAGCTTGATTTCTGTGGACAGTGCCAGGGTGCCTTCCGACCCGCAGAGCATCTTGCAGAAATTAAAAGGCTCGTCCCCGTTGAATACCACTGCGTTGAGCATAAGGTCAAGGGCGTAGCCCGTGTTCCGCCGGTTGATGCGCGGATCGGGGTACTGGTTCCGGATCTCTTCCTGGTTCTCCCTGTCTGAAAGCATTTCAAAAACTTGCTGGTAGATCTTGTTTTCCAGCTTGTTGCCGATGCATTTTTTTCGGAATTCCTCCCGGTTCAGGGGGCCGAAAAAGGCTTCACTTCCATCGCTCAGCAGCGCGGAGATCTCCAGGGTGTGATCGCGGGTGCTTCCATATACCATAGAATGGGCCCCGCATGAATTGTTTGCTACCATGCCACCGATCATGCAGCGGTTTCCGGTGGAGGTTTCAGGCCCGAAGAACAACCCGTGGGGCGCCAGGAAACGGTTCAGGTCGTCAAGGATCACCCCCGGCTCTACCTTCACCCAGCGCTCTTCGGTGTTCAGCTCCAGGATGCGGTTCATGTGCCTGGAAAAATCCACCACCAGGCCGTGGCCCACCACCTGTCCGGCCAGTGAGGTTCCTGCAGTTCGCGGGATAAGCGGCAAGTTTTGCTCCGAACAAAATGCCAGGATCTTTTTCAGGTCGGCGGTGCCGGCGGGGCAGCACACCGCGGCCGGAACCTCTCTGAATACAGAAGCATCTGTGGCATACATCAGCCGCCAGCTCATGTCTTCATACAACTCTCCCTCGATGCTTCGGGCCAGCCGGCTGAAAGGGATGGCCGTGGTATTGTCAGCTTTTTCGTTCATTCAGCATGATTCAGGATTTCGGACCGGAGAAGTTTCCGCCATGTCAAATATAGCATTTTCATTTTACGTATCTTCGTATCTTTGCCGGATAACCGGTGCAACATACGCTAATTCCCCGCATATGATCAAAGCAGAAGACATCCATAAATCATACGGTAGCCTGGAAGTTTTGAAAGGCATCAGCCTCGACATCAAAAAAGGGGAGATCGTTTCCATTGTGGGTGCCTCCGGCGCGGGAAAAACCACCCTGTTGCACATTCTGGGCACCCTCGACCGCCACGACAGCGGAAAAGTGATCATTGACGGGCGCGATGTGTCAGGACTGAACGACCGGCAGTTGTCGGCCTTCCGGAACAAACACATTGGTTTTGTGTTCCAGTTTCATCACCTGCTGCCAGAATTCTCCGCCCTGGAAAATGTCTGCATCCCCGGTTATATATCCGGTGCACCCCGAAAAGAAGTGGAAAAGCGTGCCGGCGAATTGCTTGACCTGCTTGGGTTAAGCGACCGCCTGGAGCATAAACCCTCGGAACTCAGCGGCGGGGAACAACAGCGTGTGGCTGTGGCCCGGGCCCTGATCAACGATCCCGTGGTGGTGCTGGCCGACGAACCCAGCGGCAACCTCGATTCAAAAACCTCAGAAGAACTCCATCGCCTTTTCTTCACCCTGCGCGACCGCATGAGCCAGACTTTTGTGATCGTGACCCACAACGAAGCCCTGGCCGGCATGGCCGACCGGAAACTGACGATTCATGACGGGGTGATTTTGTAGGGAAGCCTTTGAAAAAATCACAGTTGCTGATACAAGGCAATGTTTTTAAGGGAAGCCTGTTTGAGTTCATTCCGGGGTCGGGCACTGTCAGCGTATGATATTTTTTATTACATTTACATAACTGACCCGGATTAGTCATCGAAAATAGTCTTTTTGGATGCGTCCCTTGTGTAAGCTGCCAGCAAAGGGGCGTGAGGCCCCTGCATAAAGAAAAACCCTAAACCCTTCTATATGAAAAAGCTGAAAAATTTATCATCAATTTTAATTCTTACTCTGCTCATTGGTTGTTCGCAACCCAAAGTGAAGGTCGATGATCTCGAGAGCAAGCTTGAGAGATTTTTTGAAACCGGAGACCTTATAGTTGATACGGAAAGGAATCCGATTAATGGGATTGCATATCAGGAATACAGCAATGGAGAAATATTTCTGGAGTCGTCCATAACAAATGGGAAGCCTGATGGTCAGTATAACTGGTATTTGGAAAACGGACAATTGGGGGAAACAAGAAACTTCAGAGAAGGTGAAATGCATGGCCTGTATGAATGGTATTATAGAAACGGGCAGCTGAGGGAAAAGGGAGAATACAAAAATGGCGAAAGGGATGGAATATTTGAATACTATTTTGAAAACGGACATATAATGAGGAAGGTGTTTTATTCAAAAGGAGAGCGGGATGGTTTGTATGAAGACTATTATGAAGACGGGCAGCTGAGGAGAAAAATAACTTTTTCGCAAGGGGAAAGGAATGGCCCATATAAGGTGTACTATGAAAACGGTAACATTGGAGAAAAAGGGAGTTTTAAAAATGGCGAAAGGGATGGTTCATACAAATATTATTATGAAAACGGACAAATCAAAAGAAGATTAACCTATCAAAATGGCGAGAGAGACGGTCTTTTTGAATGGTATCATGAGAACGGACATTTGGGAGAAAAGGGATATTATAAAAATGATGAGAGATACGGATCCTTTGAGGAATACGATGAAAGCGGACGCCTGCTGAGAGTAGGAAGCTATACAAGTATAAGGCTATCGCCAGACTAAAATAACTGGCCTTCACTGTCTCATAAGTACGGGGTATTGCTTTTAGGAACCTCCCCGGACTGTCGCCAGGGAATTTTTCAGACCCGGTGTAATCTGATTACCAAGCACGCATCCTGCAACCGTGAACATAGGTTGTAAGGTGCGTTTTTTTTTGGGGTAGCAGCAAAACTTAAACTGATCTTCAATCAGTGTTCCCTGGAAAGGCTATTGTAAAAGCCAAAACCTGAATCATATTTAAAAGAATTGCATTCACCTGGATTGCCTTCCTGCACCGAGAATCCTTAAGGTAAGCTAAAAAAACACTAAAAAACATTAAAAAAAAATTTTTTAAATTGCTTTGTGTTTGTATATTTGTAGAGTGGGGGAATGTTTTTCATTGCCGGACAAACAACCAGATTGCTTGGTTCCCTGAGTTTTGTTCCCCCTTTGCACCTCCTCATTTTTGCCCGGTAGATTCAGAGCAACAGAAGTACCCTAATTTTTTGCGCTGCAAATATAGGTATTTTTTTATTTACTCACACCTAAAACAAAAAAAATGACAAAACCTCTACTCAAATTCCATCATTTTTTACTTGTTACCCTGCTTGTACTGTTACCAGGCCGGCTAATTGCCGGTAGCACAGCATTTCAAGCCGATAACTTATCGAAAGATGCTGTGTTAACCCTCCCTTTTGAAGAAGATTTTTCTGGTGTTGAAGTTGGCGAAATGCCTGAAAACTGGACCAGAACGCATTCCAACTGGGCAGTAGCCAATTCAAATGCAGCAGGAGGTGCCTCAGCCCCTGAGCTGCGATTTGATTACACGCCGGTTAATGAAGGGACTATACGGGCAATTACCCCTTTACTGGATGCTACAGAAGTGTCAGAAACCATTAAAATGGAATTCATGCACCGGCTTGATCATTTCAGTGGCAGCTATTACCTTAAAGTTCAAACCTCACTGGATGGTGAAGAGTGGGATGACCAGTGGGTCGTGGAAGTAGGTGACAAAGCCATGCCCGAACTTATGTTAGAACAAGAAAACAAGAATGATATTCCATCCAGCCGGGAAGCTATTTATCTCGAAGGGATTCAGGAAGAGCAGTTTTACATTGCCTTTGTTTTTGAGGGCAACACAGATGATATTGACAGGTGGTACATCGATGATATATCGGTTAGTGTGGCTGCAGATATGTTTGGGGTAGAGGTTGTCGTTCTGGAAGACTCTGAGGAAAAAGATCCCATCGCCAATGCTGAAATCCATTTTGATGAGGAGACATTCACCACTGATATGGATGGGGTAGCTGACATTTTCCTTCAGGAGGGGGTAAACTATTCCTTTTCTGTTGTTGCTGAAGGATATGTTACCGAAGAATTTGATTTTACCATGATTGGTGAGGATACATCAATCGAGGTACTAATGACGGATGTTGTTTTAGAGCCCCGGAATTTACGAATAACAACCGAAGACATGGAGCCGGGCGATGCATTGCTAACCTGGACTGATTATGGCGAACAATATGAGTATCGCTATGATGATGGCAACGTAACAGGCCAGCTAGGTCACCAGAATGGTACACTCAACAGCATGCACGGTTCTGTTTACCGGAATGATGCACTTTTACACGAAATGGCCTGGATGCTTACCAATGAGGGAGGACCTCATAACACCGTGAAATTATGGGTGATTGGGCTGGACGAAGATGGATTTCCGGATCGGGATCAGGTTCTTTACACAGCTGAAGAAATTGAAAATACCGATATGCAATGGATGACCTATGAGTTCGAAGAGCCGGTTGAGGCCCCCAATGGATTCTATATTGCTGTAAGCTATAATGGGTTTTTGGGACTGGCGACGGATGACGGGGTTACTCCCGGCTATGAGTTTCAACCTGAAACGCATTTTGGAATTTTCAATATTCTGGATCCTTCTTCTCAATTTTCTCCTATTGAACAGTTTGAATTCACAAGGAACTTTATGATCAGGGCTTACGGTGAAAACTTTGGGGAGCTGGAGTTCGACAAAAAGCGTGAAGCCACGGGTAAAATGGCTGAAAACACCAGTGGGCCTTCTCCTGTATTCATTCCGCTTGACCAGCCTTTTTATGCAGGTAGTCCTTATCAGGATGATTTCGCCACCAAAGCTCTTTTGGGCTTTAATATTTATCTCAATGATGAACTGGTGGCAACAGAAGTTCAGGAAACTGAATACAAATTCTCAGAACTGGAGG